>JAAUPH010000068.1 GCA_012035435.1 Sphingopyxis sp.
TGGCGGCAGCTATTCGGGCTGGTTCACCTCGCGGCTCCAGCGGCTGGTCGGCCCCGTCCTCCCGCTCTTCCTGCTCTGGACGCTGTTCGCGCTGTTCGGCACCGCGGCGGGGGTCGAGCGCAGCATTGTCGCGATGGCAGCGCAGCTTGCGCTCATCCCCGTGTGGTTCCTCGCCGTCTATCTGCTCGTCGCCGCGCTCGTGCCGATCACCTATGCCGCGTGGCAACGCATCGGCCTCGCCTCCTTCTGGTTGTTTGTCGGGGCGGCTGTTGTCGTGGACATACTCACGCTGCGCTTCGACGTTCTCCACATCAATTTCATCAACTTCGCCTTCATCTGGCTGGCGGTGCACCAGCTTGGCTATGCTTGGAACGCAGGCCATTTCGCCAGCCCGGCCAGGGCGCTTCTCTGGGGCATCGGCGGCCTCATCGCGCTCGGCTTGCTCGTCGGCCTCGGCCCCTATCCCGTCGCAATGATCGGCGTTCCCGGCGAACCGCTCAGCAATTCGATGCCGCCGACAATTGCCCTGCTCGCGCTTGGCATCGCACAAACCGGTCTCGCCCTTGCGCTGCAAGGCCCCGCGCGCCGGATGCTCGACAGTCTTAAAATCGCCTTTTACCTATTTTTCTAAGCCAAAAACCCAGCAAAACCAGAAGTTTAAGCAAGGCCGAGACTCCAAAAAAGACTTACACATGTCTTACACATTTTGGAGTTTTCACAGTGCCAAGCGAGAGCCATGTTTTGATGGATGGCGCGCTTCACGTTTACAAACGTGAAAACAGCCGATTCTGGCAGTGCGCAACCTACCTCGGCAGCCGCAATCACCGGCAGACCACGAAGGAAGAGAGTCTCGCCGCCGCCAAAGATTTCGCTCGCGACTGGTACATGGAACGGTGCGTCGAGGATCGTCAGCGCCGTCGCGGTGGCGTGTCATTGCTCAACGACCCTGCTCAGCCTCTCATTGCCGAACCCGGCCCATCCTTCGACAATCGTCGGTCGCGCGCGGCTAGCAGTCCAAGTTTTGCTGACGCTGCCAAGGCGTTCACCGACGAGTTCGCGGTCATAACGCTCGGCGAGCGCAATGCAGACTACGTCGAGTCGAAATCCGAAATAATCCGCCTTCACCTTGCCCCGTTCTTCGGAGACACCCCAATTCAAGACATTACGGCCGGCAAGGTGCAGGACTATCGGGTTCACCGCCAAACGTCGCGGCTCGACCCCAAAACCGGCAAACCCAAGAAGCCCGCTCGCTCCACTTTGCACCACGAGATCGTCACGCTCCGGCAGGTCTTGAAAACTGCCAACCGCAAAGGCTGGATCGCGGCAATCCCGGATATGTCCGCGCCCTACAAGACGTCCGGAAAGCTGGAACATCGTGCCTGGTTTTCGCCAGAGGAATACAAGCTGCTTTACGAGGCGACACGCGCGCGGACGAAGAACCCGCCCAAGCCGCGATGGCGCACAGTGTGTGAGAATTTTCATGACTATGTTCTGTTCATGGGCAACACCGGGCTTCGCCCTGACGAGTCCGCGCGCCTTGAGCTGCGCGACGTAAAGATCGTGAACGACGAGTCAACCGGCGAGCGCATCCTTGAGATCGAGGTGCGCGGCAAGCGCGGGGTCGGCTTTTGCAAGTCGATGCCCGGCGCGATCCTGCCTTTCGAGCGTATTTCCAAGCGCAAAGGCCTCAAGCCGACCGACCGGATTTTCGGCAAGACGCCTCGCGACCTGATGAATACGCTGCTCGACGAACTGAACTTAAAGTTCGACCGCGATGGTCATGTCCGCACGTGCTACAGTCTGCGGCATACTTACATCTGCCTCCGTTTGCTTGAAGGAGCTGACATCTATCAGGTTGCGAAGAATTGCCGCACTAGCGTCGAGATGATCGAGAAACATTACGCTCGCCATTTGACGAACACTATTGACGCTTCAGCCGTCAATGTTCGCAAGGCGCGGCCAAAGCTATTCAAAAAATCAACATCGCGCGACGATGGCTGACCATTATCTCGCTTGGCTAAGATTCATCGCTCGTCTATAGGAGGCCTTGGATAAGCGGACGTGGCGAAATCGGTAGACGCAACGGACTTAGACCAATCTTGAGTGCTTGCGGGGAAACCCGCGATGCAGAACTGCTCAAATTCGGGGAAACCTCTCAACTGGCAATCCCGAGCCAAGCCGCAGCGCGAAAGCACTACGGAAGGTGTAGAGACTAGACGGGCAGCACCTAACCCACGGCTTGCCGTGGCACGGTGAAGGGATAGTCCAGACTCCAAACGCACGCTCCCAATTCGAGGGTGGCGGGCGGCGGCGAAAGCCGTAGTGGGTATGAAAATCCGTCGGGCATTGCCCTTGGGGGTTCAAGTCCCCCCGTCCGCACCAGCCCCTTCGGCATGATCCATTTACGCCCCCCCGAACGGTGGCGGGATCATGCGCCAGCGGGGTGTAGCGGCCCGGTCGGGCCGCATCCCGCTTCCGCGAAATGACAATCGAACGGCATTGTCATGGTGGCCGCAGGAATCCCGGACGGGATTCGGCCATCGCCGCAAAGTGCGACGCGCAGCGTCTATCGATCAGAAAAAGCTAAAATCATGATCGATAGAACGCCGTTCTATCGATCATTCCCGGAATGGGCAAAGCGCAGCAGGCCCAGGGGCGGCCAAGGCGCTTTCTGACAGCTTCGTCGGTATCGTGCCATTGACCTTGATGCTCATAGTCAGCGGCCAGTTCGAACAGACACCGCGCTGTGAAAGGGTGATCAATGCGTATCGCCTCACCGTCGCCACGAAACTTCGTGGCAAGATCGCGTTCTTGACCCTCTCCCTGAGCCCGGTACACGACACCACGGCTATTAAATTTTCCTATGTGGAAACCGGATTTCACGGCCTCGGTGCCGATCGCGTCGAGAGCATCTCGAACTGCCGGGTGCGGCCAGTAGCCATCTTTTCCGGCGGGCGATTTGGCGAGCAGGTTTCCGATACGGCGATCACACGAGTCCTGCCGGCCAGCCGCCGCGCAAAACTTCGCGCGCTGCAACGATCCACGCCAGTAGGGCCGTCGCATCGATGCTGCCATCATCCCGGGTGCCGGGAATACGAGCCAATTCGTCCAACAAATTCCACACTTTTGTGAGGAATGCTTGCCGCTGTTCGGGCGATGCGTCGTCGTCAGCGGGGTCGGATGAACCATCGTCCCGCTTGAAAAGCAACTTTACGAGATTGACGAACTCGCCCGGATCGTTGGCAATTAGCATTTCCAACGCTGGGATGCCGTGTTGGTCGTGCCTTAGTCCGTCTAGGAACAGGAATTCAAGTTGCGCGCGCTCGGCAACGGGCATCACATCGTCGATGGCTACCGCCGCAAGCGCTTCGCCAATATGCCAGGCATCGATCCTGACCTTTTCAGCCTCCTCAGCTTGCGCGGAGAGAATTGCGCGAAGCACGCGCGTCATATCCGTTGGGTCCGCCTTTTTGGCAATCCCGCCGACCGCTTGAAACGTCGCCAAAGGCCGGTCAGCACCCAAGGCCCGGTCGATCATATAACTGAGATCGGACGCTTCCAGATGCCAAGGCTGGAGTGCGACCTTCTTCCAGTAGTTGCGGGAGATCGAGGGGCGTTCGCGTTCGATTGTTTCCCAAGTCGATCGCTCGAAGGGCGCGGCCAGAAACAGCCGCAAGGCGTAGTCATCGCTGCGCGACGCATCGCACAAAAGGCTTTCACGAACCTCGGCGTCAGCGCGGTGGATCAACGAAAGCAGGCAGGAGTCGATAGTTGGGGCCATCTCGCTTTCCGGCCAAGCCAGCAGGCCGCTTACTATTTCTGCTTCCTTGCCTAGCTCGATCACCTGACCGAGCGCTTGCCCGACAGCGCCATGCGCTTTGCCGATCTTGAGTAGCGCCACCACGCCGTCCAGTCCGCGTTCGCCGAATAATTCGCTGACCGCGAGCTCACGGGCTTTGGTTATGCGTTTGTCCCGTGCCTCGAAATCGAATTTCTCGTCTTCGATCTCGCCACGCGTTTCGGGAATATAGTAATCAGCGAACAACCATCGGTGCCGCATCAAAAGGTCTTCCGGCACCAGCTTTGCGGCGAATGCCGCAACGCGATCGGTTTCCGCACCATCTGCGCGGCGACGCTTATGCCGCAAAGTATATCGCCGAAGCCTCTCAGCAAGTTCGGACCGATCAAGATCTGAAGCGCCGGCTGTAAGCCAAGCCTCCCCCCCGGCCGATGAGCGCGCTGCGATCCTCGTCGGGAAGTTCGGTGAATTGCTCGAACATTTGCCCCAGTTGATCCATACTATGCTCGGGCCAAGCGAGAAGCAGGTCGAGCGCCTTGCGTCGCGTCGCAAACTGATCCGCATGGAGCGGGCGGGCATCGCTGCCGACGGCATCGTTGCGCCAGCGCGGATGCGCGTTCGCGCTTGCAAAGCCGTGGTTGCTCAATTGCGCCATGAGCAGCCTCCAAGCGACATTTGAGCCGGTTCGAGCAAATACCTCCATTTTACGGAGCCGGTCATCCAATGGTGCGGCCGTTTGGGGCCACCAGAAACGCACTAGAGAGTATAGGGAGTTCTCGGGCTTGTTCATCCAATTGTCGTCAATTGCGACTTCGCTCAGCCGCCCCAATATGTCGAACACCCTCCCGAAATGGTCGCGATGCCACGCGACAAGCTCCAAGGCCCAAAGCAGGCCGGTGCGATCCGGCCCATCGAAAAGTGCAGCGCCGACCGGTCTTAGCATGGCGAGGATTTGCGGATTTGCCGATTTCAGATCGGCTTCGACCGCGCTGAGGAAAGCGTCGGGTGCCGCCTCGGCAAGAAGCTGGAGATCGCCTTGTCGGCTCAACCAGGCCCGCGCATCGACGCCTTTCAGAACCTTGCCGACGAGCCCATCGATACGCGGGGCAATGCTTCCCAACCGCGTTCCAACCAGGCGCTCGCCATAGAGCGCGAACAAGACAAGCAACTCACCTACCGATTGGCGCAGCGCGCCCGACACTTCGGGGCGCTTTTCGAGAATGTTGGCACGCCACCGATCCTCGACGGGCAAGTCGAATTGCGGATCGTCGAGCGAGAACACCAGTTCGGCGAGTTTCAGGAAAGAGTCGAAGTCTTCGGGCGTGATCGCGTCGGCAATCGCAAAGAGCGCATCCTTTCGGGACACCAACCCGCGATAATTTCCAATCGCCCAAACCGGCGCATCGGCGAGCGACGCCAATTCGGCGACGTCGCGTTCGATTTCCAGATATTTCTTTTCTGCGAGCAATTCGACGCAATTCACGTCGCCAGCAATGTCGCGCTTCCAGGCACCAGCCAGAAAGATCGGCACGAGCTTTCTCAGCAGGTCCGCTCGATGCGCCCATGCCGGACGGCGCAGCTCTGGCGACAGCGCGAGCCGACGGCGTAGAATCGTCGGAGAATTGCCCGCCTCGGCGCGCCAGCGCGGCCAGTCGTCGCGGATAATCCCCATGTCGTCCAGCGCGGCGTCCAGCGCCTCATCGCTGAGCGGCTCAAGCGCGATGTCGGGATCTTGCTCGATTGTGGTGCGCGCGCGGGCGGTAATGATGCGATGGGAGCGATAGAGACCCGACGCGGCGAGTTCGGTCGCGGCATTTTCCGTGATCAATATCGCATTGGGAGCCGCCGCCGCCAAGCGGCGCAGCGCATCGGGCGACGAAACCGCACATGCCGCGCTTACCGCGACGCCGATGCTGCCGTCCGGCTCTTTGAGCGCTTCCGACAGGAAGGCAGTCGCCTCATCGACCGAGTCCGCGACGACGACGAACGGCCGCTCGCCGTGCGATGCCAGCCAATCGTGCAGTCGTGTGCGATTTGCCTCGACGGCGGGTTCGAACAGCTTAGCCGAAAGCACAGGCTGCGCTGCTTCCGACCAAGATCGCGCGACTTGATCCATCGAGCGAACGCCATCGACCGATCGGTTGAGTTCATGGGCGAACCACGCCTGCGTCGGCGCCGATTGCTCCAGCCATTGCGCGAGATCGGCAGCGTCATACACACGAACGTCCAGCCAGTCGCCCATCGCCCGCTGTTTTTCGGCCCACACCGTCTTGCCCGGCCAATTTCGCGCGGTTACGAAAATGAATGTGGTTGAACGCCGCTCTGCGGCCGACAGTTTGCGTCGCTCGGCAATATCGGCAGTGGGCTTTCCTTGAAGGTCGCTGGAAACGCTCAGTTCCCATCCCGAAACGCCTTCGGGAACCCAAGGACTGCTCCGGGTCGCTTCTACACGTCCATCCCAGCCCGGCCGCTGTCCGGCGTCATGCCCCGGGAATTCCACCAGCTTGGCATCGGGTACAACCGAATAGACCAGCCGGCGCACTAGGACCGGCAACACTGCGCGCGCGCGATTGGTTTCCGCCCATCGCGCGATATCCGTAGATGTAATGTCGTGATAGTCCGCCGCATTGCGCTGCCATACAGCTTCGGCATCGGCGGAAGCCGCAGCTTCCTTGGATTGCTGGACCATCTTGCCATCAACCCGGCCTTGATCGTGCATCAGGGCTTCCCCATCCAGACGAAATTCCTGTGATAGCTTCTCAGCCATTGCTTTGGTCAGACGCGCCTTTCCGGCGATCAGGTTCGACAGCCCCGGTCGCGCGACTTTTAGGCGGCGCGCTGCTTCGCTGATCGAAACATTCCCGATCCCGGCTTTGATCGCCCCACCAATTTCTGCTTGTGTCATAGTTCATTGTATCCTGTATTAAACTATAATACAGACAACGACGGCGAAACGCAAGATACGTTTTTAGGGATCGAAAGTTCGGGATTGCGGCGTCGTAAGTCTCGAAAATTCGGGGGCTATTACACTAGTCCCAATGTTTTGAAAGCTAAACCCCGTTTTTTCAGATTTCACCGTTGCTAAACCCCGAAAATTCGGATAATGGCGCTTGTCGGAGTCGCTAATGCCCGAATATTTCCTTGCTGCGCTGCCCGAGGTCTTTGTCTCCGACAGTGCGATCTCAAAGGCCGTTTACGAAGCGGTTGAGCGCGGACAGCTCCGCAAGCTCGGCTCGCGCCTCTACACGCGGAATCTGACAGAGAACCCCGAGCGCCTTATCAGGCGCAACTGGTATAACCTCATCGCTTCCTACTATCCCGATGCCGTGATCGCCGATCGAACGGCGCTTGAGAACAAGCCAGCCGAGGACGGCTCGGTCTTTCTGATTTCGGCCAAGAGGCGTGAGGTCCAGTTGCCTGGATTGACGTTTCGACCACGCAACGGCCCGCAGCCGCTCGAAAGCGATCGTCCCTTTGCTGGTGTGCGGCTCGCATCCATCCCTCGCGCCTATCTTGAGAATCTGCGGGAATCGCGCGCGCGCGGTGGACGCCTGACTCGCACCATGTCGCGCAACGAACTTGAAAAGCGACTCGATGTGCTGATCCGCCAGAAAGGTGAGGCTGCGGCCAACCGGCTGCGCGACGACGCCAAGGCAATCGCCCCGCAGTTGGGGTATGAGGCGGAGGCGACCGAACTTAATGAGCTGATCGGCAGCTTGCTCGGCACCCGCGATGGCGACCTGACAAGTGCGGTCGGCAAGGCTCGCCATGCCGGTCAGCCATTCGATCCAGACCGTATCCGCCTGTTCGAGACGCTGTTCGCAGCGCTGCGTGACACGATCGTCGAACGTCGGCCTGCGGCTGATAATGTCGATGAGGCCAGCACGACGCTCGCCTTCTTCGAAGCCTATTTCTCCAATTTCATCGAGGGCACCGAATTTACGGTCGAGGAAGCCGCCGAGATCGTATTCGAGGGCGTCATTCCGGAGGAACGGCCCGCCGACGCGCATGACGTTCTGGGGACATTCCGCGTGGTTTCGGACGTGGCGCACCTGAAAGTCCTTCCAGCTGACTTCGCTGCGTTCCGCGATTTGCTTCGCCATCGCCACGCGACTGTGATGGAAGCCCGCCCGGACAAAGCACCTGGCGCGTTCAAGGAACGGGAAAATCGCGCGGGGAACACCGTGTTTGTTTCGCCAGAACTGGTCGACGGCACCCTGGAGCGCGGCTTCGAGTTTCTTCAAGCTTTGGACGATCCGTTCCAGCGTGCCGTCTATATGATGGTGCTTGTTGCGGAGGTCCATCCCTTTGCGGACGGCAACGGTCGGCTCGCGCGGATCATGATGAACGCCGAGCTTGTGGCGCGCGATCAGCAGCGGATCATCATTCCCACCGCTTACAGGACCGATTATCTGGGCGCGCTCAAAGCATTTTCCCACAATGGCCTGACCGACCCGCTCATTCGTATGCTCGATGTGGCTCAATCCTATAGCCACGGAATCGACTGGGCCACGCTGGAGCACGCGCGCGCCGCATTGGCCGCGACCAATGCTTTTGACGATGATCCTGACGCCAAGCTCAAATTATGACTGATCTCAACGAATCCCCAATACATTCGGCGAACGGCGGTCGGCTGGGCTCATCGTTCTGCCCTCCGGCTGCGCCGCGATTACGTTGACGCAAGGTCGATCCCGGTGATTAGACGCTTCTATCTTGACGAGAGCGGTAACAGCGGCGACGCCGCGCTGCCTGGTGAAGCCTTTGATTTCGGTGGCCAACAGATTTTCGCCCTGGCGTGCGTCGGCTGCGCCGATGCGGCGGGGCTTGAGGCGGAACTCTCCCGGCTCGCTGTGAAGCATCGAATCCAATCGGCCGAACTCAAATCGACTGCTCTGACCAACAAGCCGGGCGTTGCGGCCGATATCGCTGGCTTTCTGGAGACCGCACAGCTGCCGCTGTTCATCGAAGTCGTCGACAAGCGCTTCTTCATCGCCGCGCACATGATCAATCGTCTGATCATGCCTGCTGTGGGCGATGTCGATTTCTCCCCCGAAGGACAATGGTTGCGGAACGTGTTCGCGGAATATCTGCATCGCGAAGCACCGCCAGCCGCCTTCGCAACATTTGTCGAGGCTTGCAGATCACCTAACAACGCCAGCGTTGAGTCCTGCTTTGAAACGGCGCTGGTCTGGTTGAAGCAGGTGTCTGCACAAGACGAGGTTGGCTTGGGTCTGCTGCATTTTGCCGACGACAGCTTCCATGATTTCCGTTCCGAGGCCGCTGACAGCGACAACGCTTTCGAACGCTATCTGCCAATCCCGGATAAAGGCCTTTCAGGTAAGCACATCTGGATGTTGCCGAGCCTGACCTCGCTCACCAACATCTACGCACGGATCAACCTTTACAGAGACGGCGCGATGGCGGGCGTCACCCTGCTGCACGATGAGCAGCTGCATTTCGAAGCGATCCTGCATGACGCCAAGGCGACTCTTGAGCGATTGGCCGCAACGAACGCCGCGCCCCGGGTTCAGTTTGCAGACTACGCGGTGATTAAGGGCGCAGAGCTTGAGTTCGGGCAATCTCGCGATCACGCCGGAATTCAGGCGTCGGATGTGCTGGCAGGTTTTGTAATGCGCTATGTCCTTGACGTCCTTGTTGGAAAAATGCCAGCTGACCCATGCGCGAGGGAAGCGCTTCACAAGATTGTCAGTCTCGGGAATCCTCAACGAGGCTTAGGGGTTAATTTCGTGATGCCGACCCAGAGTTTGCTTCAGCTTGGTGTGCTGCCCGCATAGTCACAAGTTAAACGCGGACGCCTGCGGGCAAGCCCGCACCGCGCACTATTCCGCAATCCCGTCTGCGCGGGTTCGCTACACCGAGCCGCGTGCCTCGTCTCGGCCTGTCGGTTACGATCGCTGGCGCAAATGCGGGCCTCGCAGCCCGCCTCGAATGAGCGGGATTATTTAAGGACGCACTCTTTTCCGCGCTGCGCGCTCCCGAGGGTGCGGTTTTCCTGAACTAACCCGCTGGCACTCTTGCCTCTCTCCTTGCCGGATGAGCGCCGGGCGCGCTCGCTTCGACGCGACGCTGCGCTTCGC
>JAAUPH010000069.1 GCA_012035435.1 Sphingopyxis sp.
CATTATTACAACGACGCTGGCGATGATCGGGCCCGACGGCGAGATTCAAGGCGTATACCGTAAGAGCCACATTCCCGACGGGCCGGGATATGAAGAGAAATATTATTTCCGCCCTGGCAACACGGGGTTCAAGGTGTGGGACGTCTTTGGTACCCGGATCGGGGTCGGCATTTGCTGGGATCAATGGTATCCCGAATGCGCGCGCGCCATGGCGTTGATGGGGGCGGAGCTGCTCTTCTATCCCACCGCGATCGGCAGCGAACCCTATGATGCCGAACTCGACACCAGCCATATGTGGCGGCGGGCAATGCAGGGCCATGCCGTGTCCAACTGCATGCCGGTGATCGCGGCCAACCGGATCGGGAGCGAGGATGGCCAGCGCTTCTATGGCCACAGCTTCATCACGAACGAATGGGGCGATCTGATTGCCGACTATGGCGCCGATGAAACCGGCGTGTTGGTCGCCACGCTCGACCTCAATCTTGCGGCCAAGCACCGTGCGGGCATGGGGTTTTTCCGCGATCGGCGGCCCGATCTTTACCGCCGTCTCGCAGAGGATTTCTGAACTGCAACGGCGGCTTCCAGCGTCCGGATGCTTTCCATATCAGCGCGGTCAAGCGGCTGGGTGAGCCAAAGGCCGCCTTCGCGGCCGCGCGACCAGCGAACAATCGCCTTGCGCACGATCCGGCCGAGGACCAGCTCAAGCTGCGTTCCGGTCTTGACCGTACCATCATGAACAAAACCAGCGCCCTGCTGCGACAAGTTGGTCAGTTCAATCGGCTGCCAGCCGTCGCGCAGCACGGCCCGGCCGCTCGTTTGCACCGGAATACGCGGCTGACGATAGCCCCGTGCGGCCTGTTCGACGGCGAGGCGTTTGAGCAGTGCCGGCCCATCAATTTCTTCGTCGAACGCGACGCCGCATCTCCCATCGTCGCACCACACAACGCTGGCATCGACATGGATCGTCTCGGACAGCGCGATGGTTACGCGCTCGCCCGGCTGGACCGCTGCCTGCGTCGACAGCATCATCCCGCCGTTTGAAATATTGCGGACCAGCCAAAGCCCGGCGTCATCGACACGGATTACCTTCGCGAACCGGCACACCGTGCGGATACGTTGGCCCTCGCGCTGATCGTCATTGCCGTTGTGCGACGAAGAACCTGGATCATGCCGAGGGAGAGGCCGCATATCATCCATGACATTTTGCCTTAAAGCCGGAGCGCTGGATACAAATCCCGCTTTCGCGCCAAATCGTAAATTATCCGCGAACCATGACCCTGCGTAGATGCCGTAACATATCGATACGGGAAAAAGTATCGGCTGCGCGCCTGAACGACGCGCGTCGGGCTGATCGTCAAGTCGAGCGCCGTTCGCTGCATGATCTTCCGTTCAAACTGTTCGGAACGACGCCGCGCATTACGTCCGGCGAATGGCAAACCAGTAAAGCCAGTTACCGTGTTCCAGGCCAAATCCCAACATGGACGGCCTGATACCGATACCCTATAGCGGCGCGATACGGGGGATTATGAAGCTGAGAAAACTGACCGAATCGGAAGGTCGCGTGCTGGCATTGGTCGCGCGACTGGAGGCTCCAACGGCATATACCGTCTTTGCCGTGCTGGACAGTTCGCCAACCGGCCATGTTCACGCAAGCAAGGGCGCGGTCTATCCAATTGTTGAGCGCCTTAAGGAGCGTGGCTATGTCAGCGCCGCGCCGGTTCCCGACAATATGCGCGGGGCTGAAACGCTCAGCGTCACCGACGAAGGTCTGGCGGCGATCAAAGAGTGGGTAACCGACCTGCGCGACGAATTTCTACTTCCCTATGATCCGCTCCGCGCGCGCATCCCCTCGCTCCAGTTCCTCTCGCAGGAGGAACGGCTGCGGTGGGTAGCGACGCTCAAGCAGCTGAATCAACGCAAGGTCGACGAGGTTGAAGCCTATCAAGCGCAGGTCGAAATGTCCTATGAGACGATCCACCACAGCGCGGCCTTTTTCGCGCTCGGCGCCCAATCAAAGTGGCTCGACAAGCTACTCATCGAACTGGTCGAGGGGAAACTCAATATCCGCCCGACCAAGCTGCACGAGCCCGAATAGCGGGCCGTCATGCCGCATACATCGACGGTGCGTTCAAGCTTTCATCGCCCCGCAAATTGCGCACGAAGCGAAGGCTGTCTTCGTCACGCCCTCTTGCTGCGGCATAGCGCCGTTCACGGCCGACAAGCGCAAAGCCAAGCCGGTCCAACAGCTTGATGCTGGCGGTATTGGGCGGGGCGCAATAAGCCTCGATCATGTTCGCGGAAAAGCCAGTCAGGCCCTGATCAATAACCGCAGCGACAGCTTCAGATCCGAAACCGCGCTGCTGATAGGCCTCCCCCAGCCAGTAGCAAAGTTCGAGGACGGAATCCTGCCGGTCTGATCGGCCAACCCGAAGCCAGCCGATCAGATGGAGGTCGGGTTTCAGGAACACCGCCCAATCGACCCAATGATCCTGCTGCATTGCACATCGGCTTTCGATGATGCGCGTCCGTGCCTCCTCAAAGGTCAACTCATCGGGCCATGACAACTGCATTTTCGCGATGGTCGGTGACATGAGCGCTGCCATGGGGATGGCATCGGCCAATTCGACGGGCCGCAGGAAAAGCCGGGGGGAGATGATAGCCAGGGGCACGGCATGAAACCCTCAGATGATTGAGGGCACAGTCTATCGACTGGCGGCGCGTCGCCACCCACTTCTCGACCAATTGCGGATTATTACCGGCGAAGGTCCAGACGTCAGACGATTGTCGATGCAAGACACTGGGGCTGGGACGCGCAAAGGACGACGCAGCGCCGCACGCGGCGCTGCGTCGCCTCACTTTCAAACGCGATCAGAGGCGCGCGCGAACCCCGGCGTAGAAGAAGCGGCCACGGTTGTCGTAAATGCCCGTGGTCGTCGTCAGGCCTGCGGGACCCGGGCCGATGCCAGTGAAACCAAGCGGCGGCTTGCGGTTGAACGCATTGTCGACGCCCAGGTAAAATTCGCTATCCTCGTTAAATTCAATCCCGACCCGGAAATTATGGTAGAAAACATCGGTCACAAAGGGATTGGGGAATTGGTCGGCATTAAGCGGGTTCTGGCCGTTGACGCCATTAAAGGATTCGAACAGCCCGACATATTGCTTGCCGATGTAGCGCGCGCTGTAGGTCAGATTGACGCCGCCGGTGGTTGCCAGATTGGCGCGGAACAGCACTTCATCCTTGGGGTCACCCAATTCCTGCAGCAGCACATTTGCGAAGTTCGGGTTGACCGGGCTTTCGAAATTGGACCGTTCGAGCACATGGGTCCAGGTCGCGCGCAGATCCAGCAAGCCCAATCCGTCAATCTGACGGCGATAGGCGGCTTCAAAGTCGAGCCCGCGCGCGCGGCGCGAGGCAAAGTTGAGCGAGGTGAGCAGATAGCTGCCTTCCAAGACCCGTCCAACTTCTTCACCCTGCGGCCCAAGGCCCGGCCCCGCGTTACGGCGGAAGAGGGTGCAGAATTGATTGTCGATGGTCGGCAAATCGACACACTGGTTAAGCGCGGTTTGCGCAGCAACCGATGAGATGACGTCCTTTACCTTCACATCATAATAATCGACCGACAGCGTCAGGCCGGGCACCCAGCGCGGCTGCAAAACTCCGCCGACGGTGAAGCTGTCAGACGATTCCTCTTTGAGATTGGGGTTGCCGGTGGTCACGCCGACCGGCGTCGAATTATAAACAAAGTCAAAATTGGCCGGAACGCCCAGTGCAAGGCAGTTGGCGGCGCGAAAGCTGGTCCCGGTCCCGCGGTTGCGCAGCGAGCAGGGATCGTTCGGAATGGCGATGAAGGTCGCCGAGGGGGCCGCAAATTGTTCGCTGAGCAATGGTGCGCGCACGGCGCGGGACCAGTTGGCGCGGAACCGCAGATCCTGCACCGGGGCCCATTCGCCGCCGACATTCCAGGCGAACACGCCGCCGGTCGAGCCGGAGTAATCGGCATAGCGACCTGCCGCGGTAAAGGTCAGCGCCTCAAAGAAGGGCTGATCCGCGAGCAGCGGTATGCGAATTTCGCCGAAGACTTCTTTCACCTCCAGCGGGTCGGACTCAAAGGTCGAAACGGCGTTGAACACCGTATAGCCATTGCGCGACAGCGGATCGAGCTCATAGCTGTTTGTCTCGCGGCGATACTCAGCGCCCACCGCGAAACCCACCGGCCCGCCCGGCAATTCGAACAGCTGGCTAAGGTCGCCCGACATGAAAGCGTTGGCCACGAACTGGGTGATCTTGCCCTTTGCGAACGTGTCGTTGGTGACATAGGCGGCCTGTTGAGGGGTGAACTGTCCGCCAAAATAGTTGAGCGGAACGCAGGCCGCGACATCAGCAGCCAAAATGGCCGCGCGTTCGGCTGCGGACAGATTGGCGCCCGCCGTTGACAGGCCTACGCGCGCCGTCGGATCGAAGGAAGAGCGGCAGGTGATGGCGCTGGTCGGCGTTTCGCGCGCGGCATCAAGCGCCAGCAACAGCCGCTGGCGGTTGATGTTGCCCAGCCTTGTTTCCGTTTCCTTGAACTCGCCGTAGTTCGCCGAGATTTCGTAATTCCAGTCGTCATTGAAATCGCCGCGCAGGCCGACGACCGCCCGATAGGTTTCACGCTCCACCCGCTGTTCGCGGCGACCAAGGTCCAAAAAGGATTCTTGCAGGCGGACGCGGAACGTACCCGCATTGATCGCCGCAATGTCCGCAGGGGTCAGCGCGCCGCCGACACCCGCCACCGTGCCGGTGCTGCGCCCCGTCGTCAGCAAGGTGTTGGTGATGAGCGTGCGCGCCTGCGCCGAAAGGAAGGGGTTGTCGAGGCGGAAGAGCTGCCGCTGGTCGCCAGCATTGCCCGCGCTGACAATAAAGCCGGGGCCATTATTGCCGGTGCCGACCGATTTGATGCGCGAGTATTTGAGTTCGGTGAACAGTTCGGCTGCGTCAGAAAATTCAAATCGGCCCAGCATGTTGGCAACAATGCGATCGACCTGCGGGGCCAGTTCAAATTCGCCGCCGCCGCGGAAATTTTCGCCGTTGCCGCCAATGAAGCTGCCGTTGGGACCTAGGCCCGTGCGCGCACCCGTTTGCGGGACCAGCGTGCCATCTGACTGAAAAATATGCGGGCAATTGTAGAAGTTGCCGAGCGGATCGGTCCCGCAATTGGCAGTGGCGGTCGGCGCCAGATTGAAGACGACCGTCCCGGTGTTGCTGAAGGTCGCGCTGCGGATGTCGCGGAAGAACTGTGTGTCCGGAATCCCATCGCTGCCGTTCGGCGTGCCGGCCGGATCGGTGTCGATGGTGATGAAGCCGTCGTTCCGCGCGATGTGCGGACGCGTTGCCCCAAAATAGCGGTCCTGACGGCCATATTCGACGCTGAGCGCAACATTGCCGCGACCGTCGGCGAAATTCTGGCCTGCGGTAAGGCTCGCATAATAGGCACCTGCGTCGCCATAGTCGCTAATACCAGCCTGAACGCGGCCCTCAATCCCCTCGAAATTGCGGCGCAGGACAAAGTTGACGACACCGGCGATGGCGTCGGAACCATAGATGGCCGAATTGCCGCCGGTGACAATATCGACCCGCTCCACCAGCGCGGTTGGGATGGTGTTAATGTCAACCGATGTGCCGTTGAGCTGAATGTCGCCGCCGACATGGCGGCGACCATTCACCAGCACCAGTGTGCGCAACGTGCCCAGGCCTCGCAGATCGAGCAGGTTGAGCCCGGCATTGCCAAGACCCGTCACTGCAGATTGCTGTTGGCCGAGCGTTGAGCGGAGCTGTGGCAGTTCGTTCAAGGTATCGCCGATGGCGATGTTGCCCGTTTCAAAAAACTCCTGCCCGCCCAGCGAGGTGATGGGAACGGTCGATTCTTCATTGGGCCGCTGGATGCGCGATCCGGTGACCACAATATCGCCGCCCCGTCTCCTCTTCTTCCGCTGCGGGCAGTGCCGCCTGATCATCAACATCTTGCGCATGTGCCGGTGCGGATACAGCGGCAGCAATTCCGCAGAGGGCTGCGCCGGCAAAAAGCAGCGAACGGGAGAAAGCGGGGGTCAAGGACATGGCAACACTCCAAAAACGAGATGCCATCGCTATAAAGTTCGATTCGTACTGTGCAACCCTATGTTGCATCGATCACGTTTTTTCGCCTAAATTGCAGCAATACTGCAACACGGGCTTGCATAGATGCGATCCAGTGCACACCCAGCGCATTGTTTTAGGTACCGTTCGTACTTATCGATCATGTATCGGAAGCATGGATGAACGGGCAGCAGAACGCCGACCTGGGCGGCGCATTTCGCCAATTTGGCTGTCATCAGCGACGCCATTCGGGGATGCAGCACCTCATACCAAGGTGCGCGCCGGGCGCCCTGCGCCGCCGGACCTCATGCCGACGTGGGAACTGAGATCGGGATCTGAGGTTTAAGCAAAGGGGTGGGCTCAGCCCTACCCCTTCTTCTTTCGGTGGCTGTCCAGGTCAAGCACCGCATTGTCCGTGCCCTCACCCTGAAGCAAACCCAGTCGCCGGGCGACTTCCTGATAGGCTTCGACTTCGCCGCCGAGGTCGCGGCGGAAGCGGTCTTTGTCGAGCTTCTCGTTGGTCTGCATGTCCCACAAGCGGCAACCATCTGGGCTGATCTCGTCGGCGAGGATGATGCGGCTGAAGTCGCCTTCGAACCAGCGGCCAAACTCCAGCTTGAAGTCGACAAGGCGGATGCCGACCGCAGCGAACATACCGCTCATGAAATCATTGATGCGGATCGCCATGTCCTGGATATCGTGCAGCTCTTCCTGGGTGCACCAATTGAAGCAGGCGATATGTTCCTCCGCCACCAGCGGGTCGCCGAGTGCGTCGTCCTTGTAGCAATATTCGATCAGCGTGCGGGGCAGCGGCGTGCCTTCTTCGAGGCCCAGCCGCTTGGACAGCGTGCCGGCGGCGACATTGCGCACGATCACCTCGATCGGCACAATCTCCACGCGGCGGATCAGTTGTTCGCGCATGTTGAGGCGGCGGATGAAATGGTGCGGCACGCCGATATTGCCGAGCAGGGTGAAGACATGCTCGGAAATGCGGTTGTTGAGCACGCCCTTGCCATTGATCGTGCCGCGCTTTTGCGCGTTGAATGCGGTCGCATCATCCTTGAAATATTGGATCAGCGTATCGGGCTCTGGCCCTTCATACAGGATTTTGGCTTTGCCTTCATAGATTTGGCGGCGACGAGCCATGATCACTACCCTTATGTTCTGGTTAAAAAAATGTGGCCCCGGTGGCACGGCGCGCTGAAAGAGCGAGTCGGGCGTCCGGGGCGGTGCAGCGCCTATAGCGCGGATTTATGAACACGTCACCCGCCCAGCGGCCCGCCGTCCAAGGATGGCACGCGCGCAGGCACGAACGGCGGGTCGCTGGCAAAACGGATGGGGGGTGCAATATGTGCCTCGTCCCCCGCCCGAATGATCAGGCCGCGTTCGGCAATGTGCGGCTGATCAAAGGCTTCGCGGAAGCTGAGGACAGGGGCGAAGGCGACATCCTTGTCTGCGAACCAGGCTTCCCATTCAGCGCGGCTGCGGGTGGCAAAGGTTTCGCGCAGAAAATTCGTGAGCGGGGCTTGCGCTGGCCCGGCGTCGCTCGGCCTGCGGATGGAGTCGGGACGCTCCAACGCGGTGAGGAGGTTGCGGGCGAACTTAACCTCGCGCCCACCGAGCACGACATGCTTGCCGTCGGCGGTGGGATAAACCTGATAAAAGGCGGCACCGCCAAGGCTGCGCTGGGTGGCCGAGCTGGGCGGATCGCCGGCCTGCGATCGCGCCGCCTGCGGTGTGGACGCACCAGGGGAGCATCGCATCGAACATGGCGATGTCGATATAGTCCCCCTCGCGCGTCCGCTCCCGCCCAATCAGCGCCATCAGGATCGCAGACAGTGCGGTGAGGCCAGCGGCCATGTCGGCGCTGGGGGCGCCGGGCACAACAGGGGTGCCATCGGGCCCGTCGTTGACGCTGAGGAAGCCCGCGAGCGCTTGCACCGCCATGTCGTGCGCGGGGTGATGCGCTAGCGGTCCGGACTGCCCAAAGGCGCTGACCGAGGCATAGACGATGCGCGGGTTGATGGCGCGGACGGCGGCATAGTCGAACCCGAGCCGGGCCATGACGCCGGGACGGAAGCCCTCCACAAAGACATCGGCAGTGGCGATGAGATCGGTAAGCGCAGCACGCCCAACGTCGCTTTTGAGGTCCAGCGCGATGCTGCGTTTGCCGCGATTGAGATTGGCGAACCACACGCTGTGTTCGCCGGCGAAAGGGGCCATGTCGCGTACCGGATCGCCCGCAGGCGGCTCTACCTTGATCACCTCGGCACCCTGGTCCGCCATCATGACGGTCAGCATGGGGCCGGGGAAAAATTGGGTGAGATCGATGACGCGGATGCCGGTGAGTTTGCCCATGCTGTGCGGGTAGCACGGGTGCGTCGCGGCGCAAGAGGGCTTGCTTTGTTGGAGATGATATGTTCTATTTTTGTTCTATTCGAGAGGAGCCGATTCGATGGGGGAAGCATTACGAGCCAGCGGTGGATGTCATTGCGGGGCGATCCGTTACACCATGCCAACCGAGGTGGCGCACCATGCGCTGTGCCATTGCATCGATTGCCGCCGTCATTCCGGCGCGCCCGCCGTCGCCTGGGCCTTGGCGCCGAGCGATGCTGTGGCGATTACCGGCGAAGCACAGGTCTACGCCAGCAGCGAGCATGGGCGCCGGCATTTCTGCGGCAACTGCGGAACGGGGCTGTTTTATAACAACGAAGCGATTTTTCCCGGCATGATCGATGTCCAATCGGCGACGCTGGATGAACCCGACGCCATTGCGCTGGTCGGGCAGATTCAGCTTGCTGAACGAATTGGCTGGATGGAGCATTTGGACACGGTGCCGGGGTTTGAGCGCTATCCGCCGATGGGGTAATCGTCGCCCCTATCTTTCAGGGGAGGGGGCTTAAAGGGGTTTCATTCCTGCCCTCGCCGTTCTGCCCACCACGTCAGCCGTTCCGCAATCCGTTTTTCAAAACCGCGGTCCGTGGGAGTGTAATAGCTTTGTGCGCCAAGTCCCTCTGGCCAATAGCTTTGCCCTGAAAAGCCATCCTCGGCGTCATGATCATAGGCATAGCCCTTGCCATAGCCCAAATCCTTCATCAGCTTGGTTGGCGCGTTGAGGATATGCGCGGGCGGCGCGAGCGAGCCGGTCTCACGCGCGGACTTCCACGCGGCCTTTTGCGCGGCATAGGCGGCATTCGATTTGGGGGCAGTAGCGCAATAGAGGCAGGCCTGGACGATGGCGAGTTCACCCTCGGGTGAACCAAGGAAGCGATAGGCCTCGACCGCAGCCATGCACTGGACCAGCGCCTGCGGGTCGGCAAGGCCAATATCCTCGCTCGCGAAACGGGTGATGCGGCGGAGCAGATAGAGCGGCTCCTCCCCCGCCACGAGCATCCGCGCGAGCCAATAGAGCGCCGCCTGCGGGTCAGACCCACGCAGTGATTTGTGGAGGGCCGAAATCAGGTTGTAATGGCCGTCGCGATCCTTGTCATACACAGGCATCCGACGATGGAGCAGGGCGGCGAGCGCGGGGGGATCTAGCGGATCGGTCACGCCCGCCGCTAGCAATGTTTCCACCTGATTGAGCAGAAAGCGGCCGTCGCCATCGGCACTGGCGATGATCGCGGCACGGGCATCGGCGGTGAGCGGCAATGGCGCGCCGGTTGCAAGCCTCGGCACGGTCGAGCAAGGTCGTCAAGGCAGCCTCATCGAGCCGGTGGAGCACC
>JAAUPH010000070.1 GCA_012035435.1 Sphingopyxis sp.
TGGTTGGCTTTTGTTTTTAGCTTGTCATTTTAGTTTTACAAAACCACCATCAATGAAATAATTCTTGATGAAATTTAACGCTGCCTGCGTCGTTACCAGCAGAACGAAAATCACAAGCAGCAGCGGCAAACCCAGATTGTTACCGCTGAGCCAGCGACCAATAACGGGAATCTGCGATGCTTGGGCGGCGGTCTCCGGGCTCGCTGTGGCAACAATCGGAATCAACATTGAAACCGAGATGCCCTCGGTCAGCCCGGCAATCAGTGCGAGGAGGATCACCCAGGCGATCCGCCCATGGGACTCTCGCCAGATCATCTTTGCCACAGCGACGTAAGGCGAAGCCATGCTCAAGGGGCGGCGTCCAAAATCCTGGCAACAAATTCGGTAACCTCATCAAGGCGCGTCAGATCGTCTGGCACAGACAGGATGCCCACAGGGATGAAGCGCGCCATCGCAGCGCATTGCTCGAAATGTCGCTTGCGGTTTTGCATCGCAAGAGGCGCATTCGCGAAGCGAACATTGTAACTGAACCGCAGCAATTTCGTCAGCGCATCTGGCTGCGGCAACCAATCGACAACACAGTCGCCGGTCCTGCGATCGAGGACAAAGAGCGCATCGATCCTGTCAGGTGGCGGGGCCAATTTGGAGAGTCGGTGCTGTCTTTTCGGGAAGCCCTCCATGACGAGCGGAAGCGCTTCGCCGTCCGCAAGACAGATCGCCTCGGCAGACTCATCAGAGAGCTTTAGCTGTGCAAAGGCAGGCAGGACAGTCGGTGAGCCCGGACCATCGCAGGCAAACACAAGGAGGTCATCTGTCAGCAGGCTCCCACCATTGGCAAGAAAGGCGCCAGCAGTCGTCGATTTACCGGCCATCTTGTCACCCAGAAAGCCAATCGTCTTTCCCCGCCAGCTCAAGGCACTGCCGTGCAAAACCAGACGCCCGCGCACATGCAAAAGCCAGCCCATCACGGGACCAAGCAGAGGAAAAGCAATGTAATCAGGTTCTGCCCCAGGAGCAGGCTGGATTTCAATGAGGCCGGGGTTGGAAATTCGAAAGGCACCAACAAAGGGCCACACCATCGTTGTTCCCAACGGGTCGTCGTAGTCAAATTCGGGGGGCGCATCCTTTGCAGGAAACGGATCCCTGATATCGGCAAGCTTGATGCTCAGATCGGGAATATCTGCTTGGCACGAGCTTGCTGGCGGGAGTTCGGGCAGCGGCCACTCGCTCGCGATCAGAAGACCGAAGGCATGATACCTGTACATTCTAAAACTGTCCCGTCTTGTCGGTGAGCGTCAACACGCCTGGCGCACTTTCCAGTTGGCCGTTCCACATTGCCAGAACACTACATCGCCAGATGAAACGCGCATCCTCGCGGTGCAGCTGTGTCCCGCTACGAGCCAGCTCATCGCGCACTCGTTTCAGCCGGGCTTTGTTGACAAGACCAGAAAGCAGCCCCCCCTCATCCATCTGCGCTGAGCGCCAGGACCTGCTCTCTATGGGCTGCAAGACCGGCGATAAAGGGCCCTGTGAAGTATACTTGTCTTGGCGCGACAGGACATCCGCCGGCAATCTCCCGCGCATTGCCGCACGCAAGACGTACCGGGTCATGCCTCCGCGCAGCTTGAGAGAAGACGGCAAGGAGAGGCTCAGTTCGACCAAGTCACGGTCGTAGAAAGGCAGCGATGTGTTCAACCCGAGCGATCGACTTGATTGCCCAATGGTTTCAAGTGCCAGCTGCTGAACAGGGTCCTCAAGCGCCTCGATCTGGACCATCAGGTCATCATGTTCACTGCGCAAGAGCGCCGGGATTTTCGGCGATGCATAATCTGGCAGGGCCTCTTGAGCATCGACATTCAACGACGGCTCCTGATGCTCTACCGGATCGGGGAAAGCCCGCAGAACCCTGCGCTCGATGCGACGATAGAACGCATTGTGCGTCAGATATTTGCGCATCAGCCGCAGCCGGGACTGACCCGACAAGGCTGTCATGCCGTCGATTTCACGCCAGAGCACGAGCAAGCGTCGCTGCCGTGCGAGTTCGTTGAGGCGCCCCAGGCCGTAACCCACCACCTCGTCACCACCATGGCCTGAGAGCAGGTTTCTCCACCCTGCCCGCTTTGCCTCAAAAAGAAGATTGGAAGCAACGGAATGGCCATAGGACATATAGGGGCCGTCAAGCACATCAAGCCAGGTTTCCATGTCCTGCAGCGGATTGTGCTGGTCGCTAGGCACCTCGTGATAGGTGAGGCCAAATCGGCGTTGCAGGGACACAAGATGGGGCTCGTCGCGCCAATCCGCACTGAGGCGGTAGGTTTTGATCAGGCAGGGGATTTCGCTTGGCGCGATCCCTTGCGCAATCAAAGACCCCAGGATGGCTGAGGAGTCCAAACCGCCACTCAACAAAATGGCGGTTTCGCCGGCCTTGTAGCGCGCCATAACGGCGCGGTCGAAGGCCTCACGAAAGGCTTGGATGTCGCCGCGTGATCAAGCGAAGGATGAAGGGCTGTGTGCGATGGTCCGGGGCCCAGAAACGCTGACATACGACGCCGGATTTCGCAGGGAAAAGGGCCCAGGAGCCAGCAGGCAACCGGCGCAGCCCTGCGAAAAAGGTGCTCTCCCGCCCACCATATCCCCCATTGAGAAAGTCAGCGCATGCCAGGAGATCAACGGTCAGCTCGGAGCCTGCAAGGCGACGCACCGTCCGGGAGGTATCAGCGGCCACGACCATGTCGGCGCGGGCGAGATAATATAGCGGCGCCTCACCAAAGGCATCGCGAGCAACAAACAGGGCCTGCCGCTCGCGATCGAATATCGCGAAGGAAAAGCATCCTTTCAGCCTCACAGGGAGTTCCTCATGCCAGCGGCGCCACCCCGCGATGAGCAGGTCTTCGGCTGTGCAATCCGGTCCAAGGCCCAGCTGATTTGCCAGGCTGCGATGGTTTTCGAGACGGAAAGCCTGAGATCTGAACACGAGGCTGACGTCAGGCGAGCCAGGCTCCGAGCCCGATAGGGTATCCACCCTTTTCCATATTACGCCGGAATGATCAGAGGTTGAGCGAATCACAGATCGACCAACTGGGAAAATGTTCTCAGCTCCTCTTCATGTCCGCCCAAGATGCACTGCCCTTCGTAAACGACCCATGCGTGCGCACCGAAAGCGCTGCCGCTGTTCGTCTTTACCCCGATACGAATTGTGCAGGCCTCGCCGGCCCGCAGCAGCAGATATCTGAGCGCAAAAGCCTGCGCCAAACAGGCCGCTCCCGGCACAAGGCGCGCGGCATGCCTGACTGACCATGACGCCACCGGGACAGAAACTGGCGAGACAGGGCGCTTGCGGACTTGGTTTTCGATCCAATTCTGAACAGAGCGATGCGAACCCCTCAGGAGCAACCACCGGATAATCACCAATACGCCAAAGCTGCGGCTCAAGGTGCGGTGATGGCGCCTGATAAGGCGCAGTATCCTTCTGCCCCGGTCAATTCGCGCGAGCAACCAGCTTGGCCTTTTCGAGTGATACGACAAGGTTAGTTACATCCTCGCGGCACTCGTCGTCCGAGACATCAAATTCTTTGCTGATGGCAGACACCAGTTCGGCCAGCGTCGCGCCATCGGCCATCCGCTTCCAAATCACAGCACCGGGTTCATTGAGCTTGAAATACTCACTGGTCTCAAGGTTCAGCAACGCAAAGCTGCCGTCAAGCTCACACGCAACCACGTCATCTGCCGCACTGTACTTTTCCATCCGAACCCTCATTCGCCCGCCTGCACCTCATCATTGGATCAGGCGCCGTCACTCCAAAATCTTCCAAACCACCGCAAAACAGGGTGTGGGACAATAAAATAGGACGGAAACCCTAAGATTTCCGCCCTATCCTATTTTTCGCAGCAAGAGTGGGTTTTACGAGAAAACGCCAACCGCCGAGGGGGTGCCAACCGGGAACTGCGAGTCGAGCGTGCCGCTCTGGCTGCCGCCGAGAGTGATCGCTTCAAACGAGCCGACGAATTCGAGAGCGGGACGCTCATAGGTACGAGTGTTCATAGGAATTCCTTTCCATTACCGGGCAATGTTGGTCGAGGGTTGTAACGCCCAACGACCTGTTGAACCCCCAATCAGAGGATCACCCGACTCCATGCATAAAAGTTAACAGAAAATCAACCTTCACTTCGCATTGCAGCATCGAATCTCGCCGACTGTGCCATAGTGGGTCGAGGAACCCTCAGTAGACGATTAACGCAGGTTAACTTTATTCCTGGCTCCTCGCTAACAGGCCAATTGGCGAGAGAATTGAACCTTAAAGGAATCAGCCTTCAAGCAGTGATCAACGCTGTCACAGACCAAGCGCATTGTCCTTTTCCATTTGTCGCCATTCTGCCTATCCTTCATTGGCGGTGCGCGCAGGATTACCCAAAGCGCTAAAGCGTGATGATGGCGAAGGAGATTACATGAGATCGAGTCGCCTCGTGACATCAGGTGAGCAAGCAGTGCCTGCAGCTGCGCGCACGCTCCACGCCCTCCTGCTGTCCTGGTTCAATCATCAGACAACAGAAGTCGACGAGGAACACTGGAACAGCGTTCGGCATCTTGCACAGGCCTCGAAGACGCTTGGTTTGATCGGGAATGGTCTCGATCCGAATTCGGCAGGCGCCCACGACCTTCGCCACATCAAGACGGCCATCCTAGAACAAAATCTGCGCAATCTGCGTTGGACCACCAAAGTGGCGGGATTACTACAAGGAGAGGGCATCGCTGCCCTTGCATTCAAGGGGGTGCCACGGTCTCACGAAGTCTACGGTTCGTGGGACAGCAGACCGTCCAACGATGTGGACATTTTGGTTGACCCCTCAGACTATCGCGGGGCCTGCGCGACACTCCAGCAAAACGGCTACCGCCTGCAGGTGTCAGACAAATCGGTTTGGTGGCACCGATGCCTTGGGGAAGCCCCTTTCCGGCACGAAGAGCAGCACAGTCCATACATCGACCTGCACCATCAATTGCAGCAACCGGGCGGCCCCTATCCCAACCGCCTGCCTCGCTTCTTTGCTGATTGCCGGCGTGTTGCTTATGGAAAAACCGAGCTGTGCACGCCGTCTGCAAACGGCGCTTTGCTGATCGCCGTCATCAATTACGGTAAAGCCATGCGTGCCGGTGAACCCACCCTCGCCCGGTTGCATGAGATATCTTACGCGACACGTTCGTTTGGCGATGATGGTGTGCAGCAACTTTTGAACCTCGCAGCGTTGCAAGGCTTTGAGAACCTCGCTGCTGAGGCGCTTGAAAAAGCGAATATTTTGTTCCCTCACACCGGCCAGATTGACAGTGACACGAAACAGTTCGACGCGGTGCTGCTGGAGAGCCTCGCGATGACCAGGCGGCCGATGTTCTTGCGGACGAGGTTTCTTTGGGCCTGGACCGATGGGCGACCACCCCTGCGCCTGATCCGGTTTTGCGCAAGCCTGCTGCGCCTCCTGCACAGCGGCGTATGGCGATGGATTGAAAGCAAGACCGGCCGGGTTGTGTGAGCCCTGCGGTCCGCACCGGTTCCAATCTGACAGGCGACGCCGCGATGGTGCCGCTCGTCAATTGATGATGGCGATCTGGCGCTGGTTTGCCGCCGACACAGCGCATAAGGTGCCGGGTGGCGCCATAGAAGCCCCCGTCGGTCGGTGAGCAGTTCCACCAACAGCGCAAGTGCGAGCTTGGCCGTGGCCCCTTCGAAGGGCGATCATGGCAGCGCCTTTGCCGCCACACTCTCAGGAGCATAATTGCGTTCGCCTTCCTGCATGACCGCCGCTTTGGTGCAGCTTGTCGAAAATACGGAGCCAAAGCCCTGCGCCGCAACCGGCCTGCCCCCGCTCAGTCCGCCTCCATTGCCGGTCTTGAGGCCTGTCATAGGTGACACGCCTGTTCGTTCGCTCCCGTTCCACGCGATCTTTTTGGTCGGCTGCAATCAGCTTTGTGCCTGTTGGAGGATTGTTCGCAGGTCCCGCGCAATGGGCGAAGCGGACCCAAGCCCATGGCATGGTCTGGTGAAGATGCTGGCCAAGTCTTTTTTGGCAAGCGCCCCGCGTAATCCCATGATTTCCTTGTAGTCTAACCTGCGTTAGTTTACGCGCCGAACCATGCGAAATGGACAGTCAGCTTCGTACCCACAGGTTCACCGGGGTGATGCCAAGTCCAGCTGGCCGACGAAATGCTCGGCAAACCGTCTCACCGATTGCAGTCCGGAATTTCCGTGAGATCGGCGCTGCTAAAGGGCGCACTTTGGGTGAGCGTCACAAAACTCGCAGTTAATGCGATCGGATTGCTCAGCACCATCGTCGTGTTGTTGGTCGCCTTCATGTAATTGAAATCAGGGGCTGGGACCACTGCCGCCGGGCAGCGTTCATTTGTCAGTGACTGGATAAATACTCTAAAGGAACGAACATGAAGCTTGCAGACATCATTGTTGAAGACCGTGAACCATTGGTTGAAACCAAAATGGTGTGGGCGCGCAAGGGCAAGAAAATTGCCCGCAAATTTCGTTGCACCTATGGCAAACGTCGTGGTCGAGTTGTAAGCGACCCCAGCCAGTGTGGTGCACCGGTTGATATGAAGAAACGTTTTACCTTGCGTCGCACTAAAGCACAAAAAGGTTCTCGCATGGCGCGCAAAGCGCAACGCACTAAAAAGTCAAATCCTGCGAGCAGAATGGTGAAGGCATTGAATAAATGAAACTGTTTGAAGATCTAGAGGACATGGGCGGAACCATTCGCGACGCTGTCAAGAAAATCATCGCGGACGTCTACAAGCAAGAAATCAAGGACGACGCATTGGATGAGATTGTCAACAATCTTAGCCTGAGCGACTTGCTGGAATTGGACCGTGCATACACTGCACAGGACATGGAGAAAATCAAGGGTGTCTTGGGCCCAATGCCACAGATGGAATACTCCATGGGTGGCGGACGTCAAGCTACCTCTCAAGCTAGCAATCGACCACTGCCACGCACCGCGCAAGGTCAGCAACCACAAAAAGAACCTGGCACACAGAACACCGTGCAAACTAACCGCAGCTATTCCAGCGGTGCACAGAATGCAGTCACCAGCAAGAAGGTAGATATCAACAACCCTGTCAATCCAAATGATCCCAATGCAAAGTTGGATCCCAACACTGGTGAGCCACTGGAAGAGTCAGGCAGTGACGCAGAACGTCTAGCACGTCACAGAGAAGACCTTAAAGATGCCAAGCGCGAGTATCATGCTGCAACGTCCAAGGCAGAAAAAGAGCACTTAAAGCAATACATCCTCAAAGTGCAACGTCGCATTGACAACATCGTGAACAACCCAGTTGAAGAAGATGCGCCAAGCCCAGTGCAAACGTCAGGCGCGCCCACACAGAAGCAGGCACCCACACAAAAGCCCGCGCCAACCAAGTCTGCCGCTCCAGCACAAGGACAGCCACCAGCGCAAGCATTGCCGCCAAAAACCGCTCGTCCTGAATCACGGTCAGAAGAACCTGCCGTCGCCACAGCCGAGCAACCAGAAGGTCATCCAGAAGGTCATCCAGAAGCCGCTGATACAGCTTCAGTGAGTGATGTCAGCTTCTACTCCGACGAACAACCACAAGTTGCTACCCCAGAAGAAGATGGGCGTCCAGCTGAAGAAATCAAGGTAGTGGACATGGTCAAGTGGCTCAAGCGTAGAGCAGGACTAAGCTAATGAAGTCGGTCATCACACGTGGCGGTGTCGTCACCTTTGTTTCAAAGGAAGAGCACGAGTTTATCGAGAGCATCGAAAGCGTAGCCTATAAGGATGACCTCACCGAGCGTCAAACTGAGATTGCAAGAATGCTGACCTCCCGCGGGGTCCTGCAACGTTTCAACGACAACGACCGCGGCATCTATTACAAGCGAAACACCAACAAGGGAGTTGAGTAATGATACCAGTCTGGCAGACTTGTCCATGCTGTAACGCACGATTCTTGGGGTCTGACATGATTGGCTTCCCCTGTGAAGAATGCATCCGATTGGGCGGCGCACAGGATCCACTAGTCTGGACCAACGCCTTGAACCAAGTGACTTATCAAGAGGAAACCAAAGATGACGTCTAAAGATCAAGTTGATGCAATGGCTAACATTCTAGCCAAAGTCAGCAGTGCCACTACCAGAAAGCCTGGGGTGTCAGCGTCCAGTGACGAAACTTCTGCCATGGCGGATGTGTTGCGCAAGCTTCAAGCAGTATCTGGCAACGTTGCACAAAATGTGGTTACTGAGAGCAAAATCAATCCTGACTTGGGCGTTGCAGTGCAAGCCACCAGAACTGAGAACGGTGTTTCTGTCTCACGATACGACATTCGCACAGACAAAAAGCAAATTCAAGAAGGTGTGGGCAAGACGTTCTACCAGATTGTGGACAATCGCAACGGTCGCGTCGTGTATGATGACCTAGGGCTGTTTGAAACTGCCATGGGCGTGGTAAAGCATTTGCTGTTTACCAAGGACGAGAATCGTCTAGGACGGTTGCTGGACCTTGACCGTGAATATGTGGGTGCAATGATGGAATTGTATAGCTGCAAGAGCCGTCTCAAGCGGTTGAATGAAAACTCAGTGCAATACGACGTCACCACTGCCAAGTATTCAAATGCTCGCACCCGTCTACAGGCAGCCAAGATCAAAATTCTCAAGGCTCTCTAATTGGTGCCTTTGCATAAATACCACACAGACAAAACGGAGATCTGACATGATTCTTAAAGAATTCACAATCCGAGGCCCAGGTGCGCTAGATAAGCTGACCCCGCGCGCTCTCAGAAAACTACGATTACACACTCAAGTTCAATGGTATGACCAAAGAACGTGCCGCGCGCATGGCTACCAAGGCTCGTGCTCGTGTTGCAGAACACAAGGACCTCAACCAACGCATCAAGTTTAGCATGATCGCTGAAAGCTTGGAGCTCTGGATGCAGGCCAACGTGCAAACTGAACTCACTAGCATGGTTGCTGAAGGACTTGACGACGAGAGCATGGAAGAAGCAAAGGTTATCCTTGCTGCTAAAGAGCTCAGTGACAAGATCCAGGGCATGATTGAAGACGCTGCCAAGATGCAGGTTCAGGACTTGCTACCAATTGTTGACGCTATGAAGAGCGAAGTTGGTTCAGCTGAAGCTGATGCATTTGCAACAGCCGCTGACGCTGCACTTGCAGGACTAGTTGAAGCACTCAAGGGCGCCAAGACAGAATACGACAACGCTATTGGCGCGGCTCAAGGCCAAGCACCTGCAACAGACATGGACGCTATGGGCGGCATGGATGACATGGGTGGCGATGACATGGGCGATATGGGCGACGACATGGGTGGCGATATGGCTGACATGGGCGATGATCTCGGCATGGACGACGAATTTGGCGGCGATGACTCCAACGCTGGTGAAGATGATCCCACTGGCCGCGCAATGAAAGATGACATCTAATGCGCTTGCACCAACTGCTAGCTGAGAATGATTATAACGAGGATCTCCGTTCAGAGATAATCACTCTACTGACAGCAGTTAGTGCTGAAGGCATTGATGAAGTTGACACACAAAACCTGCTTAACGACCTCGCAGCACAAGGCTTTGCGGTCGATGAAGGAAGCCTACTAGAGTTGCTGGACACGATTGAAATCGTGTCCACAGCCAACTCAGAGAAGATCGAGATCGCCACAAGCGATTCCGATTCAATGACTGGACAAGACGCTGAAGGGTATGAGCAGG
>JAAUPH010000071.1 GCA_012035435.1 Sphingopyxis sp.
GATTGCGCGCCGCGCTCGGTCGGCGCGCCGGTCGGGCCCGCAACGTTCAACATGCCGCTCGATAAGAGGAAGTAACCCGCGACGCCAATCAGCAGCAATGTGCCGCAGCCAAGCTTGCGGCCGAGCAGCATCGGCAGCAGCCCGATCAGCAGACCGCCAATTCCGCCGCCACCGCCTCCGCCGCCAAATCCGCCAAATCCACCGCCGGAACCGCGCCCAAGGTCGCGGATATCATTGCCGGGGTCATAGTCGTCGAGACGCATCGTGTCGGTCCTTCACAGGCAGGCTTGACCGCAGCATAGACCCGCGACAAGACTTTGAGAATGCGGTTATTGCGCAGATGTTCAATCAGCGGGAGAAGATTGTAATGACCGACCTTACGGGCCGGGTGGCGCTGATTACCGGATCGACCTCTGGCATTGGCCTTGGCTATGCGCGGGCGCTGGCGGCGGCTGGCGCCGCGGTGATGATCAACGGCTTTGGCGATACTGATGCGATTGCGGCAATGGTCGCGGAACTGGGTGCGGTTAACGGGGGCAGGGCGGAGCATCATGGTGCCGACATGACCCAGCCTGCCGAGATTCGCGCGATGGTGGCCGCCTGCACCGATGCATTCGGTCCACCGGACATTTTGATCAACAATGCGGGCATCCAGCATGTTGCGCCGGTAGATGAATTTCCCGAGGACAAGTGGGACGCGGTGTTGGCGATCATATTGTCCTCCGCCTTCCACGCGACCAAGGCTGCGCTGCCGGGAATGAAGGCGAAGGGCTGGGGCCGCATCATCAACACGGGATCGATGCACAGCCTGGTCGCCAGTCCCTATAAGTCGGCCTATAACGCAGCGAAACATGGCATTGCGGGCCTGACCAAAACGGTCGCGCTGGAAGTGGCGACGCAGGGCATTACGGTCAATTGCATTTGCCCCGGCTATGTATGGACGCCCCTCGTGGAAAATCAAATTCCCGACACGATGAAGGCGCGCGGAATGACCTATGACGAGGTGGTCAATCAGGTGTTGCTCGACAAACAACCGCAGAGACAATTTGTGCAGGTGGAACAACTGGCGGCGCTGGCGCTCTTCCTGTGCAGCGATGCGGCCAGCGCGATTACCGGCACCAATCTCTCGGTCGATGGTGGCTGGACCGCGCAGTAGCGGAGTGGCACAAGATGATCGGGGAGAGTAAGGTATGACGCGGACCGCCACCAGCATTGCCGCAGCGCTTGCGGCTATGGTCGCCGTTGCTGGCTGCGCCAGCGCACCGCGCAGCGCGGAGAGTGCAGCGACAGCAGCGTCCCCTGGCGAAGAGGCTCCCGGCAGTTGGCGCGCCACTGCAACAGCGCAGGACCGCGCACGTATCCGTGACTGGCATGGGGCATGGCAGGACGCTCTTGCCGACGGGCGGGCTAAGGGTTTTGGCTTGCAAATTGCGGCAGAGGGCGTGTTGCTGCAACCCGAAGCCGCACTGCCCAATCCGCATCTGCCCCCCGGAAACTATCGCTGCCGCACCATCAAGCTGGGCGCGCAGGCGGGGACATTGGGATATGTGGCCTATGACTGGTTCGCGTGCCGCGTCGATGGTGAGCAGGGCATCGTCAGCCTGACCAAGACGAGCGGGTCGCAGCGACCGGTGGGCCTGATCTTCCCCGACACGATGCGGCGTCAGATTTTCCTCGGCACATTGGTGCTCGGCGATGAAACGACGCCGATCGATTATGGCGCCGATAAGATGCGCGACATGGCGGGGCTGGTCGAGCGGATCGGCGCGCGGCGCTGGCGGCTTGTCCTGCCGCGTCCAGCCTATGAATCCCTGCTCGACGTGATCGAGCTTGTTCCTGCGGAGTAAAATTTTATGCGCAATTTGGCCTTTCTGACCCTGTCTTTGGCGCTCTCGGCTCCTGCAAGCGCGCAGGAACTCGCCTCGCAGATCAAGGCGCAAATGCCCTCGCTGATGGCGCTCTACGATGATCTCCATGCCAATCCTGAGCTCAGCTTTATGGAGGAGCGTAGCGCGGGCGTAATGGCGCGGGAGGCGCAGGCGGCGGGCTTTGAAGTAACAGAGAAGGTTGGCGGCCATGGCGTGGTCGCCGTGATGCGCAATGGGCCGGGTCCGGTCGTGCTGCTGCGCGCCGATATGGACGGTCTGCCGGTGACCGAGCAAACGGGGCTGCCCGGCGCTTCGAAGGTGCGCGTGGTCACAAAGGAAGGCGTCGAAACGGGCGTAATGCACGCCTGCGGCCATGATACGCACATGACCGCGTGGATCGGCACCGCCCGGATGCTCGCCGCGAACAAGGCGAACTGGTCGGGCACCATCGTCATGATCGGCCAGCCCGCCGAAGAACGCGGTGCGGGCGCAGTGGCGATGTTGAAGGACGGGCTGTTCACACGCTTTCCAAAGCCTGATTATGCACTCGCCTTTCATGATGCGGCGCAGTTTCCGGCCGGCATGATCGGCTATACGCCCGGCTATGCGCTCGCCAATGTCGATAGCGTCGATGTGCATGTGAAGGGTGTCGGCGGGCACGGTGCCTATCCGCACACGACCAAGGATCCCGTCGTGCTCGCCAGCCGCATCGTCGGCTCGCTCCAGACCCTGGTGTCGCGGGAGGTTGACCCGCAGGATGCGGCGGTGGTCACCGTCGGCAGCTTTCATGCTGGGACCAAGCATAATATCATCTCGGACGAGGCCAAGCTTCAGCTGACCGTTCGGAGCTTTTCCGACAAGACCCGGATGATGCTGCTAAACGGCATCCGACGCATCGCACGCGGCGAGGCGATTGCGGCGGGCGTTCCTGAAGACAGGATGCCAGTGGTCGCGGTTGAGGATAAGGAATTCACGCCGTCAACCTTCAACACCCCCGATTTCACGCTGGAGATGGGCGCGTTCCTGCAAAGCCGCTTCGGCGAGGCGCGGGTGAGGCAAGTGCCTGCGGTCATGGGTGGCGAGGATTTTGGCCAGTTCCAGCGCGCCGACACCAAGATCAAAAGCCTGATTTTCTGGGTCGGCGGGGTGAAGCAGGCCGAATATGATGCGGCGATGAAAAACGGCACGCAGTTGCCCAGCCTGCATTCGCCATTCTGGGCGCCCGACGCGCCGATGGTGATTTCAACCGCGACCGAGGCGATGACGGCAATGACGTTGAAACTACTCAAGCGATAAGCGCGCTGCGGACGATATCCGCTTTGGCGTGGATAAATCGATCACTGAATGCAATTTGATTTATTTGACCGATAAGATGATGTGCGCAACTGTGCCGTCATCTTGGTCGTTATGCTGCATGTGGCCAACAACAGGAGAGATAATATGAACGCCCCCCAGAAATGCCCGGTTGCCCATGGCAGTGCCCGCAGCCTGCTAGGCCGTACCAACAAGGATTGGTGGCCCGAGGCGCTGCCCGTCGACATGCTGCATCAGCATGGTGTGTCGCCCGATCCCATGGGCGAAGATTTCGACTATGCGGAGGCGTTCAAGGCGCTCGATTACGCAGCGCTGAAGGCAGACCTGACTGCGCTGATGACCGACAGCAAGGATTGGTGGCCCGCCGATTACGGCCATTATGGGCCGTTCATGATCCGCATGGCGTGGCATGCCGCCGGTACCTATCGTGTGACCGATGGCCGAGGCGGCGCGGCGTCTGGGCAGCAGCGGTTTGAGCCGCTCAATTCATGGCCGGACAATGGCAACCTCGACAAGGCCCGCCGCCTGTTGTGGCCGATCAAGCAAAAATACGGAAAGCATATCAGCTGGGCCGATCTGTTCATTCTCGCGGGCAACGTCGCGATTGAAAGCATGGGCGGGCCGGTGTTCGGTTTCGGCGGCGGACGCAAGGACGTCTATCAGTCCGAGGGCGACACCTTTTGGGGCGCCGAAGAAATTTGGGTCAACGAGGGCGCTCAGACCCGTATTACCGAAGAAGCGCTAGAGCTGGAAGGGCCGCTGGCCGCGATCCAGATGGGGCTGATTTACGTCAATCCCGAAGGTCCGGGTGGGAATCCCGACCCGCTGCAATCGGCCCGCGACATGCGCGCCACTTTTCGCGCATGGCGATGAATTCGGAGGAAACAGTCGCTCTGACTGCCGGTGGCCATGCGTTCGGCAAAGCCCATGGCGCCAAGCCTGCAGAGACCTTTGGCAAGAGCCCGGCTTCCGAGGCGGTGCATATGCAGGGTCTGGGCTGGCTGACCGACAGCGACGAGATTGGCAAGGGCCATATCACGACGTCTGGCATCGAAGGGTCATGGTCGAACAACCCGACACAGTGGAGCGGCGATTATTTCCGCTTGCTGTTCAAATATGACTATGAATTGGTGCGCAGCCCGGCTGGTGCGCAGCAATGGCAGCCGGTCAACCCTGATCCGGAAGATATGGCCCCCGACGCACGCGACCCATCAAAGCGCGTGCCCACGATGATGACCACCGCCGATATGGCGCTGAAGATGGATCCCGAGTTTCGGGCAATTTCGGAGCGGTTCCGCGATGATCAGGCCGCGCTCGACGATGCGTTTGCGCGCGCCTGGTTCAAGCTGTGCCATCGCGATATGGGTCCGAAGTCCCTGTATCTTGGCCCCGAAGTGCCGGAAGAAACGCTGATCTGGCAGGATCCCGTGCCCGCAGGTACCGCGCCTTCGGACGCCGATGTCGCCGCGTTCAAAACTGCTGTATTGGCCAGCGGGCTGAGCGTCAGCCAGTTGGTCAAGACGGCTTGGGCCTCGGCCTCAACCTACCGGAAGTCGGATAAGCGCGGCGGTGCCAATGGCGCGCGTATTGCGCTGGCGCCGCAAAAGGATTGGGCGGTTAATGAGCCGGCTGAGCTGGCGACGGTGCTCGCGAAGCTCAACGAACTGCGTGGCAGCATGTCATTGGCCGATGCGATTGTGCTCGCTGGTTCGGCCGCGGTGGAAAAGGCCGCGAAGGATGCCGGCTTCAATGTCAGCGTTCCCTTCGCTGGCGGCCGCGGCGATGCGACACAGGGTTGGACCGACGTCGAAAGCTTTGTCTGGATGGAACCGCAGGCCGATGGCTTCCGCAACTATCTCAAGACGCGGCAGCCGGTGAAGACCGAAGAACTGCTGCTCGACAAGGCGTCACTTTTGGGTCTGTCGGGTCCTGAAATGACGGTGCTGGTCGGCGGCCTGCGCGTGCTCGGCGCCAACCATGGCGACAAGCCGGAGGGCGTGTTTACCGACCGTAAGGGCCAACTGACCAATGACTTCTTCGTCAATCTGCTCGACAATGAAAACTTCTGGGACTTGATCGACACCGCGAGCAATGAAGAGTTCATCGGCTATACCCGCAGTGGCCGCACCGCAAAATGGCGCGCGACGCGGACCGACCTGGTGTTTGGGTCGAATTCACAGTTGCGCGCCACAGCCGAAGTCTATGCCGAAAAGGGCCATGAAGAAAAATTTGTCCGCGACTTCGTCAAGGCGTGGGTGAAGGTCATGAACGCCGATCGCTTCGATCTCGGCTAACGCTACAGAACTCGGTCGGCGCGAGAGGTCCCCGGTTCGCTAGTCGAGCCGGGGACTTTTTTATGTGTGCAGATTTTTTTTGCGCCGGGTGCAACTACCGAATGGGCGTGTGCATTATATTGATATGCGGGCCGGGCCCCTCTGACATTCTCGCCGTCAGGCTAGATGTGATGTCGGACCGCATCGGGTGACACCGGTGCGTTTGGCCATTCCCTCCCCCCCCACCGAAGGGCGGCGCACCGGGGTCACCTGATCCACAGAGCGAAGGCTCTATCAGGAGGTGCCCATATGATGTCACTTAATCCATATTTGTTTCGCTTGACCCAGATGCACAAGCAACTGGACGACGCCATTCGGCGCGAAAGCTCGCGCCCGGCTAATGATCGGCTCCGGGTGCTTCGGCTCAAAAAACTGAAGCTCGCCGTCAAGGACCGGTTGGCTGAAGTTATGCGCAAGCCATTGCGCGCACGTTGACGGCAGAAACTTTGTGACAGGGCGGGATGCGATTGCGCTTCCCGCCCTCTCTTCGTTTTCAGAAATGAACCAAAATGGTGCGGAGCCCATTTCGTACCCCATAACCATAGGACAACCAGGGCATGGAATTTTTAACAACAATTTGGCTCGGAACACCGGTGTGGTTCTGGCTGGCCTTTTTGAGCATCGTCGTCGCACTGACCGCATTCGACCTTGGCATATTGCACAAGGAAGATCGCGAGATGGGGATAGCGGAATCGCTGAAACTGTCGGCGTTTTACATCACCATCGCCTTGCTTTTTGGCATCTGGGTCTATTTCCAGCGAACTGCCATGTATTCGGCGAATTCGGCCCCATCATCGGTCAGCAAATGGGCGCCGATATCACGATGAAATATTACACGGGCTTTTTCATCGAAAAGGCGCTTTCGATCGACAATATCTTTGTCATCGGTCTGATCTTCACGACCTTCGCCATCCCGCGCAAATATCAGTATCGCGCGCTGCTGTGGGGTATCATTGGCGTCATCGTGCTGCGCGGGATCATGATCGCGCTGGGTGCAGCGTTGGTCGAGCAATATTATTGGGTGCTCTATTTCTTCGCGGTTTTCCTGATTGCGACAGGCATCAAGATGCTGGTCGCCGATGACAAGCCGATGGATGTCGCCAATAATCCGGTGGTCAAGCTAATCTCGCGGATGATGCGCGTGACGCCCGAACTGCACGAGCAGAAATTCTTCGTTCGCATCCCCGATACGAAGACCGGCAAAATGATGCTCGCCGCAACGCCCTTGTTTCTGGCGCTGGTGGTGATCAACGTTGTCGACCTCATCTTCGCGGTTGACAGTGTGCCGGCAATCTTCGCGATTACGACCGATACGTTCATCGTCTACACGTCGAACATCATGGCGGTGTTGGGCCTGCGCGCGCTCTACTTCGCGCTGGCCGCGATGGTGCATCGTTTCCACTATCTGAAATATGCGCTTGCGCTGGTGCTGGTATTCATTGGGTCCAAGATTTTCGTCGCGGACTTCATCCTTGGCGGCGAGAAATTCCCGCCGGTACTCAGCCTGGCCGTAACCTTCGCGCTGATTGCGGGCGGCATCATCTGGTCCTTGATCAAAACCCGCGATGAGTCTGCTCCAGCGCATTGATCTTCTCGATTTTCACCACCAAGCTTGAAAGGAATGTCCAATGAAAATCATTGCAACGGCTCTTGCCGTCGGCACCGCGGCAGCTATGGCCGCCACGCCCGCCGCTGCCAAAACAAAAGACAAGAGCACAAGCTGTGCGACCGTTACCGAAGCACAGGTCGCGTCGCAGTTCGATAAGTTCAACGCGGCTTGGGCTACGAAAAATCCCGACACGGTGACCAAATTGTTCACCGATGACGCCGTGTTGCTCGCCACGGTGTCGAACAAGCCTCGTACCGACCATGCCGAGATCAAGGATTATTTCGTTGGCTTCCTGAAAGGAAGCCCAGTCGGCACGATTACCAGCAGCACGATCGACATTGGTTGCAACAAGGCAACGCGCGTCGGCACCTGGACCGTCACGCTGACCGACGCGGCAACAGGAGCGAAGACCGATGTGAAGGCGCGTTATAGCTTTGTCTATCGGCTTGACGGTGGTGAGTGGAAGATCGACCACCTTCATTCATCGATGCTGCCGGAAACCGCTGGCAAGTAACGCACAAAGAGAATGCCCGCCGGAGGTCTGACGACTTCCGGCGGGCAAGCTTTCCTCCCCAGGAAAGCGATGGAGCAGGGCCGCGTCACGGGTCCTGGAATTTTTACGCGGCGAACTGGTTCCCGCGCCGCGTTTATGCGGCAAACTGGTTCATGGTGTTATCCTTGCCAGACGCCTTGAGCGCGGCTTCACCGGCGAAATATTCCTTATGATCGTCGCCAACGTCGCTGCCGGACATATTCTGATGCTTGACGCACGCGATGCCCTGGCGGATTTCCTTGCGCTGGACCCCGGCGACGTAGCCGAGCATGCCCATGTCGCCGAAATAATCCTTCGCCAGATTGTCGGTAGACAGCGCGGCGGTATGATAGGTCGGCAGCGTGATCAGGTGATGGAAAATCCCCGCCCGCTGTGCGGCGTCGCGCTGGAAGGTGCGAATTTTCTCGTCCGCGGCATCCGCAAGCTCCGACCCGTCATAATCGGCGCTCATCAGCTTGGCGCGGTCATAGGCGGCCATATCGCGCCCTTCCGCGGTCCATGCATCGAACACCTGCTGACGGAAATTGAGCGTCCAGTTGAAGCTGGGCGAATTATTGTAGGCGAGCTTTGCATTGGGGACGACTTCGCGGATGCGGTCGACCATGCCGGCAATCTGTTCGATGTGCGGCTTTTCCGTCTCGATCCAGATGAGGTCGGCGCCGTTTTGCAGGCTGGTGATACAATCGAGCACGCAGCGATCCTCGCCCGAACCAGCGCGGAACTGGAACAGGTTCGATGGCAACCGCTTGGGCCGCATCAGCGTGCCGTCGCGGTTGATCAGCACATCGCCGGGGTTGCCCGCGCCGCTGACTTCTTCGCAGTCGAGGAAACCATTATACTGGTCGGCCAGGTCTCCGGGTTCACGGCTGAAAGCGATCTGCTTGGTTAGGCCTGCACCCAAGCTGTCGGTGCGCGCGACGATGACGCCGTCCTCGACACCCATTTCCATGAACGCATAGCGCAGCGCGCGGATCTTCTGAAGGAAATCCTCGTGCGGGACGGTAACTTTACCGTCTTGATGGCCGCACTGCTTTTCGTCCGACACCTGATTTTCGATCTGGAGCGCGCAGGCACCGGCCTCGATCATCTTCTTGGCGAGCAAATAGGTCGCCTCGGCATTGCCGAAGCCCGCGTCGATGTCGGCGATGATTGGCACGACGTGCGTTTCATGATTGTCGATCGCGGTCAGGATCTGCTTCGCCTTGATCTCATCCCCAGCGGCACGCGCGGCGTCGAGGTCGCGGTACATCATGCCCAGTTCGCGGGCGTCGGCCTGGCGTAGGAAGGTGTAAATCTCCTCGATCAGGGCCGGGACGCTGGTCTTTTCGTGCATTGACTGGTCGGGGAGGGGGCCGAATTCGCTGCGCAACGCGGCGATCATCCAGCCGGAGAGGTAGATATAGCGGCCTTTGGTGGTGCCGAAATGCTTTTTCACCGCGATCATCTTTTGCTGAGCGACGAAGCCGTGCCAGCAGCCGAGCGATTGAGTGTAGTTGGCGGGATCGGCGTCATAGGCGGCCATGTCGGCCCGCATGATGCGCGCGGTATATTTGGCGATGTCGAGGCCGGTCCGGAAGCGGTTCTGGGCGCGCATGCGGGCGACGCTTTCGGCGCTGATCGCATCCCAGCGACCGTCTTGATCGCGGATCAGGCGGCCCGATTGGGCGATGTCGTCTTGATAGGCCATGAGCCATTCCTTTGTCAGAGAAGATGCTCCTTTCTGACGGATCATTGCGCATAGAGCACGAAGTTTCGTCAATATTTGTTGTAAATAGAGCTTCTCGAGTGCATGTTCGTCGGTGAAGTTGTAAAGAAAGTTACAGATGACCGGGCAACGGATTTTCGCAGGCGCGGCGGTGCGCAAGGCGCGGCGGGCGGCGGGACTGACGCAGGCAGCAATGGCCGACGTCCTCGCCATTTCGCCAAGCTACCTCAACCTGATCGAGCATGGTCAGCGCCCCCTCACCGCGCCAGTGCTCGTGCGGCTGGCCGAGC
>JAAUPH010000072.1 GCA_012035435.1 Sphingopyxis sp.
GACCCCAGCGTTGCCAGCGTCTTGCGCGGCTCCTCGGTCAATGGCCGCCAACTGCAGGCCAGCGCATCGCGGACAAACATCATCGCCAGCGCCGGATCGCCCATCTGCACCGCCCGCCGTGCCAGGTAGCGCAGTTGATAGGCGCGCGCGCGCTGACCATGGCGCTGCACCAGATCGGGGGCGGTCAGCTCCAGCTTGGCCACCATCTTTTGCCAATGTTCATATTGGCGGATCATATTGGCCGACAGGCCGCCGCCGACAATCCGATATTCGGTCAGCAACGGCGCAATCCCTTCGAACCGCGCCCCCGCCATCGCCATCCGCATCCACATGTCGATATCTTCGGACTGGCGGAATTCCTCATCGAAATAGCAGCGCCGTGCGGGTTCGGCGGGATGCCGAAAGCTCAGCGCCTCCAGCGTGGAGCGGCGCAGCACCGCTGCGGAACCATTGCCGACCGGGTTGCGGCAAAAAATGATTTCGGGCGTGATCGCCGACAGCTGCGGCTGCTGCGGCTGGCGCAAACGGCGACCTTCGTGATCGATAAAGTGCGAGCCGCTATAGCTTACGTCGATCCAGGGCGTCGCATCAAGGTGGATGATATGGAGCAGCAATTTGTCGGGCAGCCAGCGGTCGTCGGAATCAAGCAGCGCGACATAATCCCCGCGCGCCGCAGCAATCCCGCTGTTGCGCGCGCCCGCCAGGCCGCGATTGGACTGACTGATGATGCGGATGCGCGGGTCTTTATAGGACTGCGCAATCGGCAGGCTGCTGTCCTGACCGCCATCATCGACGATTAGCAGTTCAAAATCGCCAAAACTTTGCGCGAGCACCGAGTCAATCGCTTCAGCCACAAAGGCTTCGGTGTTGTAGAGCGGCATGACGACGGAAATACGGGGGTTGGTCATCGGAATTATCCTCTGGGTGTGGTGAGATCAGGCAAAGAGGCGCAGGCGCGCCCAGCGCGGCAGGAAAGGCGCGGCACAGGCGGCCACCAGCGTCGTCCAACCGCGCTGGCAGTCGCCCAGAAAGCTTGGCGGGTGGAGCCGCAGGCCAAGCAATGCATAATGGAGGGCCGTGCGCGGTCTGGTCCCCGCCCGTAGCGCCCGGCGCGCCAGATAACGGCAATAGACCGCCTCCGACGCGCGAATGTCGGCACCGGTGCCATGTTCGGCCACCAGATCGCGCCACCCAGCATACATTTTTTCAAGATTGATCGACAGACCATCAGGGCTGAACCGATAGGCGACCAAAACCGCATCAAGGCAGCGAATTTCAAGGCCCGCCGCCGCCGCGCGCACCAGCCATTCCTGATCCTCGGCAAAGTTCATGCCGCTGCGAAACGGGCCGATCCGCGCGGCGGCAGCGCGGCTGACGACCATGTTCGACATGGTACAGGCCGGGTTCTCGGCCAGCAGGTCGGACAGACCCACGACGCCAGGGCAAGCCGCCGAACAGGTCTGCCGCGACCAGTCGTCCACATGGGGCGATGCCGAAAAGGCCACGCGCGCAAAACTGATCGCCAGATCGGGCCAGTGCACATGAAAGGCCGCATGTTGCGCCAGCTTTTTGGGGTGCCACAGATCGTCGGCGTCGAGGAAAGCCAGAAAGCGCCCCCGCGCCAGCTCCATCGCCAGATTGCGCGCGGCGGCGACCCCGCCATTGGCCTGCTGCACCACTCGGATACGGCGGTCGCTGGCCGCAAGCTCAAGCATGATCGCGAGGCTCGCATCGCGCGAGCCATCATCGACCAGGATCAGCTCAAAATCTGGCTGGCTCTGCGTCAGCACCGACCGAACCGTCGCAGGCAGGGTCTCCGCCGCATTATAGACGGGGATGAGCACCGAAAACTCCGGACGCTTCATGGCTGTTTCCTCTTCACGACAAGATGTTTGGGCCGCCGAGGCAGCAGGGTGGCCGCAAGCGCGGGCAGCGCGACGATCGTCATTCCCCCGACCCAGCCCAGCGCCGCACCCGCCAGTCCGTGGGTCGCGGCCCCGATTGTTAACAGCAGCAGCGCCAGCACACAGCTCGCCATCGCCAGCTTGGCATCGAGCTGCGCCCGGCCCGCGCTGCGCAGCCACGCCGACACCAGCGCAACGGCCAGCATGGGGATACCCGCAAGCGCCAATATCGCGATCAGCCCGGCGGCATGGGCCCAGCTATCCCCAAAGATCAGCGGCACATAATAAGGCGCCAACCAGGCCATCACCGCGACCGCGGGCAGCAGGAGGGCAAATCCGAGCGCGGCCAGTCGGCGAAACGTGCGGAGCCGCGCGCCCGCGCCAGCGGTGCCACAAATGGTCGGGAACAGGATGATGCCGAACGCCCCGGTGAAGGCGGAGAGTATCCCGACCCCGGCGTTGAACGCGAAATAATAGGTGCCGAGTGCCGACACGCCGAGCATGGCGCCGACAATCAGCTTGTCGCCCTGACCGCGCACCGCCGCGAGCAGTTCGGTCGCCAGAATGGCGAGGCTCTGCGGCAACAATGTGCGTGCCGGAACATGTCCAGCCGCAAGCTCCGGCGCCCAGGGCCGCGCGCGGCGCGTGAGCATCAGCCAGATGGGCGCGGTGAGCAGCTTGGGCAGGATGATCGCCCACGGGCTTGGCCAAAGCAATAGCAGCGCTGCACCCAGCACATGATCGGCTATCGTCTGGATCGCCCCGATCCGCGCGGTCGCCGCCGCCCGGCCCTCGCGCATCAACAAATAACAGGACACCAGCCCGCCGGGCATGCACAGATAGACGAGCGCGAGCACGGCAAGCATCGTCGCCGCTTCCGTTTCGCCAAACAGTCCTGCCAGCCCCAGCGCCACCAGCAGCTGCACGACGACGACCACTAGCGCCCAGCGCCAGAACAATGTCTGCGCGCTATTACATATGGCCTTCAGCCGATGGGCCGGGGCGGCGATAATCTGCTGCCCGATGCCGATCTGCATCAGCACGCGCAAAATTTCGAACAGCACCAGCGCGAGCGCTGCAGTGCCTACGGTTTCGGGAACCAGAATGCGCGCGGTGATCACCACGGTCACCAGACGGACCAACCGCACGGCAAGTTCCGCCATTCCGAACGCCAAAAGCTTGGTTAAAAACCCGCCCAGCATTGTTCCGGATATAGGATTTAGAACAAATGACATATATTATAAAAACCGCTTTGATTTGAAATTCGCCAATCAACATAGATTTTATCAGTAAAAATATCGTTCAATCATCGTTAAACATCCATTCAATACTTAGGCATTTGATGTTCTATATTGCAAAACACATCGCTATTTATTTTGCAAAACGCGTGGCGTTTGACCGAAAAACCCAATTTATCAATTTGCGTTAATCATCGTAGCGCGCGCATTTTCCGAAGTTCCAGGCATTGGCATGGAGGCTGCTGACGGTGTGAGGTTCATTTGCAGGAGCCTCTCATGTCCGCCCCCACCAGCTTCACCATCGACACCGACCGCAAAATTGCGCCTGCCGACTCTTCCAAAGGCCGCGTCTCGTTCGAACAGGGCCGTTTTGTCATGCGGTCGGCCGACGCCTTGCATGCACGTGCGCCGACGCGGTTATTCGGGCTGCCGCTGGTCAATGCGACCCGCAGCGCTGTCGCCGACGCTATTGTCGCGCGCGCAGTGTCGCGCGAGGAGACGATCATCCAGTTCATCAACGCCCACTGCGTCAACCAATTGCGGCAATCGCAGCCCTATCGCCGCGCCCTGTCACGCGCATCGGCGCTGCTTCCCGATGGCGCAGGGATGCGCATCGCTGCCGCCTGGGCCGGTCAATCGCTCGGCGACAATCTCAATGGCACCGACCTGTTCCCCGAAATTTGCAGCCGCGCGCGCGCAAGGCCAGAAAATCTTTCTGCTCGGCGGCAAACCCGGTATTGCCGCCATGACGGCACTGCGCATGGGCCAAGTCCATGGCACATCGCTATTCGCAGGCACCCGCAACGGATATTTTCGGCAAGAAGAAACCGACTGGGTGATCGCGCAGATCAACCGGTCCGGGGCGTCGATCCTGCTCGTCGGCATGGGGGTGCCGCAGCAGGAAATCTGGATCGCGCAGCACCGCAACCGCATCACCGTGCCCGTTATCCTGGGCGTCGGCGGCCTGTTCGACTATTATTCGGGCGCGATCCCGCGTGCGCCCATGCCCGTCCGCAAGCTCGGCTTGGAATGGGCCTGGCGGCTGGCGCAGGAACCCCGCCGGCTGGCCCACCGTTATCTGGTCGGCAATGCCACTTTCCTTGCGCGCGCGGCGGCAGAAGCGGCTTCGACACGCGGGCTTGGCAACAGCATCAGCCGCACCGCCAAACGCGCACTCGACATGGTCGTGTCGGGCACAGCGTTGATCGCCGGCATGCCGGTGCTCGCGGCGATTGCGCTGGCGATCCGTCTCGAAGATGGCGGGCCCGCGCTGTTTCGCCAGACACGCATTGGCGAGGATGGCAAACCGTTTGAGATGCTAAAATTCCGCTCGATGGTGCCCGACGCAGAGCGGCGCCGGGCCGACTTGCTGGCGCTGTCGGAACGCGACGCTGTCTGTTTCAAGATGAAGCGCGATCCGCGCATTACCCGGATCGGCGCCTTGATCCGTCGCTTCTCGCTCGATGAACTGCCCCAGTTGTTTAACGTCTGGCGCGGCGACATGGCGATCGTTGGACCGCGCCCGGCCTTGCCGACCGAAGTGCTGGCTTATGACGATTGGGCGCGGGGGCGGCTACGCGGCAAACCGGGGGTGACGTGCAGCTGGCAAGTGTCGGGCCGCGCCACCATCGGCTTTGAAGATCAAGTCGCGCTCGACGTCGATTATCTGCGCAATCGCTCGCTCCTCCTCGACCTGAAATTGATGGCCCGCACCGTTCCGGCAGTGCTCAGCGGGCATGGTGCTTACTAGGTCCTGACCCTGGGCATATTGGCACCACATTGGTGCGAACTCTGGGGGAATTAGGGATTTCCCTTACCCCATCGCCCCGGCGCAATTAACCATTTTCCCGGACATGCAACCCGTCAACGACCGCCCGTTTCAAGCGGCGGTCATCAAGGGGTAAAGTCGCATGATCCGCTTCGTTCCGATTATCTGGATCAAATCGCTGTTGGCGCTCGCCGCCATCCTGTGGACCGGAACCGCAGCAGCGGCGGACCTCCAGATATCGCAATATGGCGTAGCTCCCGATCCCGTTGCCGCCAGCGCCGAAGCAGTCTTTACAATCACAGTCGCCAACAACAGCACACCTACCGCCGGCAACCCCGCGGTGACCATCGGCATCGCCTCCACCTTTGAGGTCATCAACGCGCCGGGCAACTTCCCGAGCTATTGCGCACTCGTCGGCTCGGTCGGCAGCCAGACGCTGACCTGTGCGCTGCCGCCGCTGTTCCGCGGTGGCGCAGCCAACGCCCAGACCTTCACCTATAAGGCCATTGCGCGCACCCCCGGCGCGGTCAGCAGCACCGCGACGATCACTGCGGTAGGCAACACTGACAACAACCCCAGCAACGACAGCCTGACGATCACCCCGACCGTGCGGGGCGGCGCCGATGTCACACTCGTCAAAACGGGGTCGGTGCCGAATGTGATCGCGGGCGGCAACCTCACTTATACGCTCAGCGTCACCAACAACGGCCCGAACACGACCAGCGCCGTGCGCGTTGTCGACAATCTGCCCGCGACATCGGACTTTCAGTTTACGTCCGCCACCGGAACCAACTGGAGCTGCGCCCGCGTCGGTACGCAGGTAACATGCAACTTTACGGGCACCGCTCCTGCAGTTGGCACAGCCTATCCCGCCATCAACATCCTCGGCAAAATCACCAAGGCGACCGCGGGCACAGTGTCGAACATTGCCAGCGTGTCGCTGACCGACCCGTTGCTGCTCGATCCCAGCGGCCTCAACAACACATCGAGCACTGTCGTCACCAATGTGTTGGCGGGCAGCGATCTGCAGGCGATCAAGTCGATGCCCGCGACGATTACGGTGGGCAATGGCGCGAATATCGTACTTTCGATCCGCAACACCGGACCCCAGCCCGCCCCTGCAGGCGCGACGATCAGCGATGCGATCGACGCCAGCCTGATGATCGGCACGTTGCCGTCCAGTTGCACCCGCAGCGGCCAGACGGTGACCTGTACGGCAGGCGCGCTAAACGCATCGCAGCAGGCCATTTCACCATAGCCGTGACCGGCGCGTCCGGCACCGGCGGCATCATCAACAATAGCGCGACGGTCACGCCGCCGCCCGGCTTTGCCGATCCCGACAATGCCAACAACACGGCGATTGCGCCGTTTCAGGTCGTGCTGCCCAACGCCGATCTGGAACTGCTGTCCAAGACCAAGACGCCCAACCCCGTCGCGCCAGGCGCGCACATCACCTCGACCATCGTGGTGCGCAACCTTGGCCCGTCGGTCGCGAGCTTCAGCCCGTCCACCCCGATCCGCATCACCGACACGCTGAGCGCCGACGAGAGCTTTGTGAGCGTTAGCGGGCCTTGGACGTGCGGCGTTACGGGCAATGTCGTGACCTGCGACAGCACGGACACCGGGACGCTCGCCGTCAACGCGACGAAGACGCTGACGCTGATCACCCAGGCTGGCGCAGGCGTCGATGCCAATGTCACCAACACGGCCTGTACCGACCGCACAGCGGGGTCGCTCCACACGCCGTCAACCGCCGCCAGCCTGACCAGCAATGACTGTCGCGGTGCGGGGGTGCGGTCGACCACGCAAACGGCCGATCTGTCAGTGCAAAAGGACGTCAGCCTGTCAGCCTCAGGTGGTTGGACCGAAAATCTGGCGATCAGCAATACCGACACCAGCTTTTATATCCGCCTGCGCGTCTCGAATGCGGCGGGCAGCGACACCGCGCGCACCGTATCAGTCACCGACGCACTGCCCAATTTCATCAATGTCGCAGGCTTTGTGACCGGCGTGACGCAGGACAGCGCGACGTCGGGCAGCATGGTCTATACCGCCGCCAACGGCCTTGCCACCTGGACGCTGAGCAATTTGGCAGGGGGCAGCACCGAAACGCTGATCATCCGCGTTCAGCGGCCCTTTGAAAGCGGCAATTTCACCAATTTCGCATCGGTCTTCTCGCCCGACACCACCGAACTCAGCAGCGCCAACAACAGCGACAGCGCGCAATATGGCGTGACCGGCATCGCCGACATGACGATCAACAATAAATCGGTCACACCCAGTCCGGCGCGGGTCGGCGTTCCGTCCACTTATATCATCAGCGTGCGCAACGATGGTGCCAATCCGGCGGCCAATGTGACGATGACCGATGTTATCGACCCCGCCCGTTTCCTGATCATCGGCACGCCGACGACGACCAAGCCCGGCGGTTCCTGTTCGGTCGTGGTGGCGACCGGCACCGTCACCTGTGCACTGGGGACATTCAACCGCACCGAAGTGCGTCAGGTCAGCGTCCAGGTACTGCCCCGCTATCCCTTTGGTGCAGAGACGCTGGCGACCCTGCCCGCGCCGCACACCAATCGCGCGACCGTAACCACGACGACGCGCGACGCCAATGGCGGGACCGATCCTAATGCAGGCAACAACTTCTTCAATCTCAACCACAATGTGCAGGCGCCGACCTTTGACCTTGCCGTCAGCAAGGCAGAGAGCGACCCCGCCAATGACGATCCGGTGCGGTTTGACGAAGCGCTGAACTACGACATTCGCGTGTCGAACTTCGGCCCGTCACGCGCGACTGACATCGCCATCACCGACATCCCGGCTCCGCCGCCGGGGCTGACCATGACGCTGGACAGCGTGACGATCAATCCGGTTGCCGCCAACAATGGCCTGACATTGCAGGCCGTGCCCAACGCCGACTGTACGCCGTCGGGCGCAAATATCATCTGCCGCATCGATGCCGGTAGCACGGAGGACAATTTCCTCGATCCGCTGAAACAAGTCATCTTCCGCGTCCGCTTCGCCATGTCTGGCCCGCCGCCGCCAGCGATCGTCACCTTTACCAACAGCGTCGAGCTGACCTCGGCTGAACAACCTGTCTGGAACGGCAGCGGCGCCGATACGCAAACCAACAACAATCGCGCGGTGCAGAACACCACCGTGCGCCCCTCGACCGATCTGGAAATTGTCAGCAAGACGCGGATCGGCGCGGTGCTGCGCAACGTCAACGAACCCGTGGGCTTCACCGTCCGCTTTCGCAATAACGGCCCGTCGAGTGCGACCAAAGTGCGGATCAGCGACGCGCTACCCAGCGGCTTTGTCTATAGCGCCACTCCCGCACCCACCACCGCCATCCCGAGCGGCAGCGCCGCATCGGTCAGCGCCGTCGCTTGCAGCGGCACGACCAGCATCATCTGTGACATCGACGGCAACTTCCCCGTCGGCGCGGGCGAATTTGTCGACCTGACCATCTATGCCAAGGCGCAATCGCCTTATGTGGGCGCGCTCACCCCGACCGATGCAGTGAACACGGCCACGATCACACCGGGCCTGGACAGCAACGGCGATCCACTGAGCGAAGATGCGGTCGCGGCCAATAACGCTCAGTCCGCCAGTGTCCAGATCCGGCCCGCTACGCTCGGCGGAACGGTCTATGCCGACAACAACGACAATGGCGTGATCGACAGCGGCGAAGGCATGACCGGCGTCACGCTGACGCTGACCGGCATCGATATCTTCGGCAACGCCATCAGTGCGACGACGGTCAGCAACGCCAGCGGCGCATTTACCTTCGGCGTGCTGCCTCCATCGGGCTCGGCCGGCTACACCATCGTTGAAACGCAGCCGGTCAGCCATTATGACCTTAACGAAACCGCAGGCAGCGTTGGCGGAACGGTCAACAACAGCGCCTATGGCAATGCCGCCGCGCAGAACAGCATCAGCGGCATTGTGCTCGCCGAATCTGCTGACGCCACCGGCTATATTTTTCAGAACCATTTGCGCGCGGTGATCGTCGCGGTGAACGACAGTCCGCCGTCGGTAAACGGCGCGGCCGGAGCGGCCAATATCATCGCCGCCTTCGCCAATGACAGTTTCAACGGCGCAGCGGTCGATCCGGCCAAGATTGCCGCAACGGTCGTCACCCCGGCGAGCAATGCCGGCGTCACCATGAACGTGGGAACGGGTCAGGTCAGCGTCGCAGCGGGCACTCCGGCGGGCAGCTACACCATCGACTATCGCGTCTGCGACCTGGCCGAACCCACCACTTGCGCCACCGCGCGGGTTATTGTGGTCGTGACCGCAGCGACCATTGCCGCCGCCAACGACACCGTAGGCGGGGTCAACGGCGCGGCGGGTGCGGCAAACATCTTGTCGGCCTTGACCGGCGACACGCTGAACGGGGCGGCGGCGACAACCGGCAACGTCAGCATTTCGCTCGCGCCGGGCGCGACTGCCGCCGCTTGACCGGATTTACCAACGGCTTCCTTGCCGGAGAAGTGGCGTTCATCGTCTTTTCTCGGCCAGGCATGGTAGCCGACCACCATCGTGATCAAGGCCACGCGAGACGCTTGTTCTTCATCCGCCTGGTCCAAACGCGCGCCTTCCCGGACACTCCACCCGCGCAATCCGATCATGCTCACATCGGTCGCCCATACTTCGGTCTGTCCCCCATTCCTCGATTCGGGAACCGAGCCGCACCATGACGCTGATCCGGGCCGGGGAAAGTCCCTCGCGCAGAATTTCCGCCA
>JAAUPH010000073.1 GCA_012035435.1 Sphingopyxis sp.
GCGCGATAGCAGCGGGAAAGAGTGCGTCTGCCAGCTTTCCCGCTCAGCTTCTCACGCTCCTGATCGTCACCCAAATGGGCTGGGACTACAGGCCCGGTCCGCGCCAGCGGATAGAGCAGGTTGCCCGAAGGGTAGCGCCAATCGTCCGAAAAATTGGACCATCCGCTACGACGCCTTTGTTGGGGGGAGCGGTAACACCGGTTCCAGCACCGAAAAAGGAGAAAACGGACCATTGCCGTCCTTGCCACCCGAATTGGCCCCCTTCTAAGTTGATTGGCTCATTCCAAATCAGAAAAATGAATCGCAAGATTGGACGGAATTAGCTCATAGATGCGTCGCCTACAACGCCATCAGTTCTCGCCGCTTGTCGGAAAAGTCGGTCCGCCCATAGGCGGCTTCGATCTGATTGCTCAGCTTGTGCGGCAGGGCCTTGTCGGCAACCTCCTTGGGGAGCCAGCCGAATTTGCTTGAGCAGACAGTCGGCTAACGGGATCGCAAAAATTGGCGCGAGAATGTCTGAAAACTTGTCGGAACCGGGTTGGCCGCTTACCACCCGCTTGCGCGACTTTCGCCTAATCACAACTGGGTTTTCTCGCGCGTCAATTCCCAAACGAGCATTGGTAGACCGGACTGTGATCGGTCAATTCTGATCGCTTGATCCAGAATTCACGCAATCCGTTGGGGCCGGTCCAGTTTCCGGGCAATTGGACGTGGACCAATGGGCCGCGAATATCGGTGACCAAGCCGCAATTTGTCATCGTGCCGAGAACGATGGTTTTCCGCCACGCATCGAGCCTGCGTTGTTCCGCAGCAGCGCTCAATTCCGCCTGCCGGTCGCGCTCTTGGGCGAGAGCTTGCTGGCGCTGGCGATCCTGCTCCTCTGCCGCGAAAGTCGCTGATGAGGCGATGCTTTCGCCTTTGATGGCGTAAATCGCTGTACGATTCGTCCGAACGAAGAAAACCTTTTCCTTCAAGGTGCGCGTGATGGTCACAATGCCGCCGAGAACCTGCTGACTGGCTCCAACGCATACGCCGGTCGATACGGTGTTGGTGAAATACCTGTCCGACGTCCGAAAACGTTCGCCTTTGTCCTGCCAGAATCTCGTAGCGACAGGGCTGCTGTCCGGCGCGATGCTCCCCCCTGTGGCGATGCACTCATCGGTGAATTTGGCTTTTGCCGCCTTAGCAGTGGCAAGCTGATCGGCCTTGTTATCAATGTTGAAGAAGCGGTAGCCGGACATGTTCGGCTCGAAAAAGTCGTAGCCGAAATTCAAGCGTGCGTCGTCGCGCGCATGGTCTGGCGTGATTGACGCGTTGCCGCTGGAGCCTGCTGCGCTGGCGACGCGGCCAATCCCGGAAAGACGACTGCCTTGCAGCGTCTTGAAATCGGCGCTGCCGCCGATCTGGTTGATGAAATCGCCAAATCCGGCCTGCGCCTGCGCAGCGGCGTTTGTGGCCGCGATGATCGCGCTCACGCCTGCAAGCAGGGAAATTGCCTTGGTCTTACTGGTTACCATCTCGCCTCCGATCTGACAGAGGCGGCCCGGTCAAGCCGGGCGGTAGTAACGTGGACTTCCGTTCACGCGCTCCCACTTTTGGGCGCGAGCCTTGGACATGGCGGAAGCCACCCGGCCAAATCTCTTTGACCGGTTCGGAAGGTTCCTCAGGTTACTACGCCTCACGCGGCGGGACATACCGACGCGCGATGGCATCATCGCGGATTTTTGGGCACTTTGCTAGGGTCAGGACTCATTGATCACAGCCAGTAGCAGCATGTAGCGGCGATGGAGATGGCTGACATGAAGGCGTGTGCGCAGCGGTCGTAACGGGTGGCGACCCGGCGCCAGTCCTTGATCCTGCCAAAGACATTTTCGATCTTGTGGCGCTGTCGGTAGAGGTCTTTGTCGTAGTGATATTGGACCTTCCGGTTCTTTCGCGGCGGGATGCACGGGGTGATGCCGCGTTCGGTCAGAGCAGCGCGGAACCAGTCGCTGTCATAGCCCTTATCCGCGAGTAGTTCCTTGGCCTGCGGGAGCGCTGAAAGCAGCAGAAGCGCGCCTTTGTGATCGCTCATCTGCCCTTCGGTCAGCAGCATCATGATCGGCCTGCCCAGACCGTCGCAGACGGCGTGAAGCTTCGAGTTCAGGCCACCTTTGGTGCGCCCGATACATCGGGAAAGAGCCCCCCTTTTAAGAGGCTGGCCGCCGTCCGGTGCGCCTTCAGATGCGTGGCGTCGATCATGATCCGGTCCGGCTCACCCGCCTTGCCTGCCAGCTCGGTGAAAATGCGGTTGAACACGCCTAGGCGGCTCCAGCGGATGAAGCGGTTGTAAATCGTCTTGTGCGGCCCGTAATCCTTGGGCGCGTCGCGCCACATCAGCCCGTGCTTGATGACGTAGATGATCGCCGAGACAATCCGCCGGTCATCGACACGCGGAACACCGTGCGACAGCGGAAAATATGGCTCTATCCGGCGCATCTGCGCCTCACTCAGCAGAAATGGAACATCCATCAAAAGCGCCTCCCTGACGACGCCATTGAATCAACCAATCATCACTCATGCAAGCAATTTAACAGGTCCTGAGCCTAGCCAATTTCAAAGTCACTCGGCATGTCTAGCTCTGCCGTTTCGAGTGATATATCAAATGGGCAAGAACGCTTCTGCCGCAGACAATTCTTCGTCAAAGTTCCAGGCCCAGAGACCGCTCTGGGTAAATGCTCGATAAGTTGGGCAGTTTTGGCGCTTCCTTGACCAACTCGTGCTGATGATCGCCGATTGGCTTGGAGCCACTGCTGGCCTCGATAGATCGGGTTTCCTTACCCGGCAGCAAATCCCGCGCATGCGGAACATTGCCGCGATGTTTGCCAATCGCGTCAGCCAGTCCCTGCTTGCTGTCCACATGAAGCCCCAAATGCTCGCGCGCCCGCGATGACAGGACATAGAACAGGCTCGCGCTGTTGAGCTGGCGGTCATGGCTGTCCATGATGGTAATGGCGCGGTCCACGGTAAGGCCTTGGGCGCGGTGCATATTCAGGACGAGGCCATGGGCCAAGCTCTCTCGCAAGGGATTGTCATGAGCGATGGTCCGCGTTGCGGTGTCGTCGCGGAGGGTCAGGCCATTTTTCCCGATGGCCAGAATATCGACGGCTCCGCCATTGGTGATCCCCAATTCGCGATTGTTGGTTGTCCACATCAGGCGGTCTCCGGCCCGGACCTCGATCTCGCCCGGAACGGACAGGCTCGTTCCCTTCCTGCCAATAGCAAGGTCCGAGGGTTTGAACTCAAGCTGCTTGCCGTCTCGCATCAGGCTGACCTGCCCCGATTTGCGATCAACGCCGGTCACGTCATATTTGCCCCGTTCGACGCCCGCGCCAGTTTGACGCTGGAAAACTTCTAGCCGCATGCCTGCCGAGTAGTTTGCGTGTTGGCGCATCTGCTCGTTGGTCAGATTGAGATTCTCATAGACTTTGAGGGTGATTGCCGTCGCACCCAATTTTCCCTCATTGATCAAACCTGCCCGGACCTGATCCAGCACTTCAGTGCGCAACGCGTGCCCTGACGTAAATATGGCCGTCCGTGCCCGCTCCTCCTGCGAAAGCGCCAGCCAGGCATCTGCACCGGACTTGGCCGGATTGGGCGTTTCTGTCACCTTATTGCCGAGCAAGTCGAGCGCGCGTGCCGCGTTGCCAGTCTTGGCGGCTGCAACCGCTTCGCGCACGATCGGATCGAGCTGGCGTCTGTTTTCCGATAGGCGGACAGAGGGTGCCCCTTCCTCCTGCAGCAAGGCAAAGGGCCGTCCGGCTTCCGGCGCGGCGATCTGCTGCGCGTCTCCCACCAAAACCAATCGAGCCGCACCGGCATTGTCCACAATCTGCATGATGCCGAGCATCTGCCTGCTGGAAAGCATGCTGGCTTCGTCAATCAGGAGAATCTTGTTGCCGATCTCATGTGCTGCCTTGTCGATGGCATCTGGTGTCCCATTGCCCGCGGCACGCTGGTTGCGGGCAAGGAAGCCAGCAACCGTTTCAACCTCCATACTGGTCGATTGGCGAAGGTCATTGGCGAGACGATGCTGGGGCGTCAGCGCCACAATCTCGGTTCCATGCTTTTGAGCGACTTCATGGATCAGAGAAAACAATGTGGTCTTCCCGGAGCCTGCGTCGCCTTGGATGAGCTGGTAACGATGGGGACCAGAAAGGACGGCCAATGCAGCCTCGGATTGCTCGGTCGATAATGCAATGCCTCTCGCTTGCGTCGCATCGGCAAGACCGGCTGCTGCTATGTCCTGGGCAATCAGCGGCGCGACGAGATTGCGCCCGTTGAGCGTGCGGGCGATCAATTCGTTCTCGGTGCGCAGCACGTCGCGCGTGGTCATGTGCTCGACGCCGTCGATAACCTTGGTGATCAACACGCCTTTTGCCACCAGCGCTTCAATTCGGGGCTCGATCTGCGCGACCCGAGCGCCATGCTCGGCAAAATTCAGCGAAGCTCGAAGAAGCTGGCCCGGTTCGAAGGTGGCCTGCCGTTCTGTAAGATGCCGGACACCTGCTGACACGGCGAAGGCCGCAGCCAACTCCGCACCGCGACTGGCTGGCTCCGCATTTCTTAACAACGGCTCGGGCTTCGGACCGAATGCATGAGTAATGCGGTCCAGCAAAGCGTGACCCCACTCCCGAACCCGCGCAAACACGTTGCGTTGGGGAACCGCTTCGCGAGCCGCATCGATCAAGGGCCTCAAGTCGAGGCCGCGCTCAGTGGCAAGCGACTGCCAATATCGATCCAGTTCCGCTGGTTTGATTTCGGCCTTCGCTTCGCGGGACCGCTCAGCAATGGACTGCATGCCTTCGGGGCTGCTGATGCCGAGCCTTTCGGCTATATGAAGAATCTCGGTGCGACGCGTGCTCCACTGCTCAATTGTTGCGCGGTCGATGCCCGCGATTTCGAAGCTGCCGTGCTTGCCTGTTAGTGAAATTGCATAGCCCAGTTTTTCCAGAGAGGCGCGGAGTTCGGCATGATACACGGCTCCGATCAGTGTGTTATCCTTGAACAGGGCGGTGTTGCGTAGCGCCCGCCATTCGCTATCGGGCCGCTGCGAAATTCCAGCGATGACGGCGTGAACGTGAATGCCGGGATCAAGCCCCCTCGTTACTTGATGTGGGAATAGCGCATAGGTAAGATTGTCTGTCCGGACGGTTTGGCGACCATTTGCGCCTTGTCGCGCAAGCGCTAGATTCTTCTCCGCCCAGCTCATGGTCGTGCGCACCGCTTCAAGATGAGCAGCGCTAACCCGCTCATCTTTGCCGACAAGTGCCACCAGCGAGACACTTTTGGGGGCTGAGAACGTTAGATCGATACCGGCCACATGCTGCCCGCCACCTCGACCGCTGATCGTGACGCCATTCGGCAACTTCCCTGCCAAAATCGCTTCAAATTGATCGGCCTTCACCTCTCCCAATAGGCCGAGCCGCTCGGCCCCTTCACCGCCCCATTCGCTCGCCTCTGCCGACTGGTCGGCTAGATAATAATTGTCCTGGGCGTAATACTCAGCGGCTCCGGCTGCTGAGCCGACCGGCGAAACACTGACGACCACGGTCAAGGCCCCCGCGTGAGTGCGGGCATAACCAGATTGCACCGGACCGATGACTTAGCTGCCTTGGCCCGTTCGACACATTTGGCATAGGGAGAGAGAAACTCAGGTTTGTCGAGCAGCGCCTTGGTTTCGGCCATCAATTGGCCATGGAGATAGCTGCCGCTGCTCGCGAGCAATTGCGCTGCCTGCCATTCGGTATCTGCGCCCGCCTGCCAAACCGCAACCCTGCGGCCTAGCCCGGTTCCTGATACCAAGGCGAAAATCACTGCCATGGCCAAGAGCGTGGCAACAGCGGTGCCACCAAGCCAATACCGGTCGCTGCGTCGCACATCCAAGATGCGCTGCCAGCGCGCATTGCTCAATTCAACGGCCAGCTCGGCGCGCCTGCCCGCTACCTCAGCGGCTTTGTCAATGCGGGCTTGTTGCTGATTGCAAAGCTGTTCGATCCGTTGGGTGCACGCCGTGATCGGGCCAACAGCTTTCGTGATGCGGTTTCCATGTTCGGCAAGGAGCTCCGACATGATTTCCTGAACCGAAGGCTCCGGCGGCTCGGGTTCTTCAATCTCGACGACCTCCGCTCTGGTCAAATCCTGTGGCATCGCGTCGTCCGGCAGGCTGGCAATTTCAGTATCGCTTGCCTCTGAATGAAGGGCTGCCATTGCGAGCTTCGTGACGAGTTCCGACGGGGTCATTCCCCGCTCGATGCCCCGGAGCTTGAATTGCTCCTTGGTCACTGGATCCAGCGTGATGCGCATGGTTACGAGGTCGGACATTGGGTTTCTCCTTGATCGATCAATTCGGGGTTGCTTTGGGTGTTGCGCCCGTCGAGCGCGCGCGGATGGCTGCGGCGTCGGGATGCAAGCCAATCAGTTCCTGAACTGCGGCTCGCAGGAAGCCGACTTCATCGCCAACCACAGCGTTGGGCTGATCGGCCAACTTGCTCCGGATGGCATTGCACAGGAAGGTACTGCGCGTGAGTCGTGCTGCGCGAGCCAGCTCATCCAGTTTCGCAAGCTCAGCGCGCAAAAGATAGGCGGTGACCGGTAATTTCGCCATCATTCCGCTCCCGCCGAATGGCCGCTTGAATGCGAGAAATCGCCCCTTCCACTGCGGGGCACTGCGCAGACATCGTCTATACCGCTTTTGAACTTAATTTCAGGGAGTTGCCGCACTGTGTGCGCATGACGGCAATCGTGTCCAGCGCGTTTGGATGAAGCAGCTATGCTAGCGAAAATGCCAGAAATGCGCGACTTATCGGCTCCATTCTCGAATGGATGGGGTGTGCTCCCTTTTCCCTTTGCTTTCGCTTCGTCTCCGCATTCATTTCTTCGCGATTTTGAAATTGCTCTCATATTAGATTCTCCGGGCAGGTTTACTCATCACAATGTAGAATCACGGTCAGGCAGCCAGTTTTCGCGAGCGAAAATGGTGCGCGCCATGCGATTGAGAATCGTCACCAAATCATCGTCTTGTACGTTGGCGCGGGCGACTGGCTGCTCCCATTCGGGCAACTGGCAAATCATGCGTTCCCGTTCGTCACGCTGTTCTTTGCGACGCGATAGCTCGTCATCGCTAACCGGAGCCACAGGCGGCAATCGCAGTGTCTTTGCTGCAAGTTCGGGCAGCATGATCCGGTAAGCATTGGTGATCTGACGGACTGTAGGACCACTGCCAACGTTTCCCGTAGGCTCATATCGGCGGCGCAATTCGATGAAGCCATGCAGCACAAGGCGCTTGAGCGCCTCTGAGATTGCGTTGACGCTGAGCCGTGCCCGTTCGCATAATGACAGGTATGATGGTTCGAGCCTGCCGGTGCGGTAGTCGATCAAGTCGAGCAAGACTTTGAGAACTTTGATCCCGGTGTAGCCAAGTGCGCCATTGCGCTTACCTGCCGGTTTCGTGATGTTGTCATAGCGCTCAGCGGCTTTGAGGATCGGACCTTTCTGCTTCGGATCGAACGATTGAAAAAAGCCCTTGAGAGCGTCGCGATGTAATGATCCCCGTCTGACGAACGCTTTCATCCGGCGGCGACTGCCTCGATTGAGAAGTTCGCCAATCTGGGCACAGCGACCACGCTCAGCCTTTTCATTTTCGTTTGCAGGGTTGCTCTGGCGCAGACTAGGAGCTGAACAAGGGGCGCTCATGCCGCACCGCCCGGAAGCGACATATCGCTTGTCAGAATCCGAAGATTTTGGTACCCAAATTGGACAAGGCCATTGCACACATGACCGCTGGTGAGGGCTGCAACCCTTCCGGCGGTTTTTGTATTCCAAGGTCGAGCAAACTTTCGGAAAAGGCGAAAATTCTGTTCGGGACTATTTCGGGACCCTCGTTGCCATTTGGTGCCGCTCGTTCCGCATCGGTTCTTTTCAAGTTCGCTTGACCGAGCGAGAAAACGGCTTATTAGGCCGAGTTCTGGTTTAAGGGCGCTTAGCTCATTGGTAGAGCATCTCGTTTACACCGAGAGGGTCGGCGGTTCGAGCCCGTCAGCGCCCACCACCCGTCTTCAATCGCTACCGCATATTCTCCAACGCGGCGAAATAGCGTTCCATCGCCTGCGCCGCCTGTGCCGACAATCCGATGAATATCCGCCGCCCGTCGCGCGGATCGGCCTGCCGTTCGAACAGGCCCGTATCGGTCATTGTTTTGATCCATCGCAGCGCCGTGGTCGCTGGCACTGCCGCCGCAATACACAGGCTCGACACCGCCACCGGTTGCCCTTCCAGCTGTGCGGCATAAAGGTCCAGCAGCATGTCCCAAGCCGGGTCGGCAAACATGTCGGCGGGGAAAAATTGCTCGCGCGCGCGCCGCTGCCGCAGGACCCGGCGGACCGGCGCCGACGGGCGCGCAAGGCGGCGGCGGAAATCCGTCGCCGCCAGGTGGCCATGCAACAGGCAAATGGTGGCGGCGGCAATGGCAAGCCCATAGCCAGGCAAGAATGAAAATGACTCGATCGATAAGCCGACTTGGTGGGCAGCATAGGCCACGGTGCCGTACAGTAGAACAAGTTTGGTATAGATGAAAATTCCAGCCTGCTGGACGACCCGTTCGCCGGAGACCGACGCACCCACATCCCAGATTGAGCGAATGAGATCAAGACGGAGTCGTACCGACGTCTTTAAGATGGGGCGACAACGCAGCAAAAGATACAGGGTGCCTGTTGCTTCAGCGAGGCCGACGGCAATGGCCGCACCCTTGATCCCTAAATTGGGTGCTCCCCATCGCCCGTAGATCAGCGGGTATGCAAGGAACGCATGAAGGAGATTGACGCCGATCATGGCAAACATGGGAGTTTTGGTATCGCCGACACCCTGCAGAACGGACGACAGGACTTGGATGAGGATGGTACAGGGAATGACGAGGAAAATGAGTGTCGAATAGGGGAGGGCTAGCTCGATGACGCCCGGCTCCGCACCCAACTGTTGCATCACCAACCGATTACCCGCTATTCCAAAGCCGGCCAACACGAGCGACAGGCCAAGGGAAATCCAGAGGAAATGCCGTGCAGCTTCTCCTGCATCCTGCCGCCGTCGAGCTCCCCACAGCTGCGCAACGATGACGTTGGTACCGACCGAAAGCCCAGAGACCAAGGTCGTCGCGACAAATGCCAGCAGTTGACCCAGACCAACAGCTGCGATTGAAGTGGCACCAAGTCCGCCGACCAAGAATACTGCTACAATGCCTTCCGCACGTTGAAGGAGAGTACTGACCGTGATGGGAAGGGCAAGAGTCAGGACGGAACGTCTGATCTGTGTGACACCGTTGGCCATGGGGCGCTATCCTAACAGAGTTCCTCATCGCATCTGATCAGAAATCAGTGATCGCATAAGAGGGAGGATGACAATAGTTAATTCGCGCAGCGGAGCATTGGGTAGTTTCACGCCACCCCGCTTATCAAAATCTAAGTTCCTTTCTGGGGTGCACTGTCTTTAAACGGCTGTATCTCGAGATTCACCACCCTGGGTTACGCGAGCCGCCCGATGCGTC
>JAAUPH010000074.1 GCA_012035435.1 Sphingopyxis sp.
AGCCGCTTGCCAAGCAGCGCGCCGGGCGAGCGGTTGATCGCATCGACCCGCGACCAGTTGGCGCGCACATCGACCCGGTCGGTCGGGCGCCAGTGCCAGTTCGATCTCCACCCCATGCGCGCGGGCCCGATCAATATTCTCCGAGCGGAATGTCGCAAAGGAAAAGGCGATAAGATCATCGCTCGTCCTTCGGAACCAGGTTACACCCAGCGCGGCGCGACCATCGAGGAATTTCTGCTCGATGCCGATGTCGAGGTTCTTGGCCGTTTCGGGACGCAGCGCGGGGTTGCCGAAGGGCGGCTGACCCTCGCTCAGCGTCGGGGCGCGAAACCCCTCGGCATAGCTGGCGCGGATTAGGGTTGTGCCGTCATTGGGGGTGAAGGCGGCGTTGGTGGCGAGCGTGGTTTTCGCGCCATAGTCGCTGTAATCGTCATGCCGCACACCGCCAGTGAACGTCAGTCCGGTCAGCGGGCGCAGGATCAGCTGGGCATAGCCGCCCGTGACCTGATTGTCCGCCAGCGTCGCCGGAGCGCCTTCGAACGAGGTGCTGGTCCGCGTTTCCTCGTGCTCGGCGCCGAAGACGAGCGCGACGCTAGCGGCGGCATTCCATTCGCCCTGATAGGTGAAGCGGTCGACGCTGCCGCTGATGAGGAAATTGTTGAAGCTGAACGCGACGGGATCGGTCCCGCGCCGGGCAATGTCGCTGCGTGTGTAGGCGATGCGGTTGACAAATTTGCCGTTGAACAGCGCCGCGCGCGCGCCGATATAGCCGGTGAACTGGCGGTTGCGGCTTTCGGGCAGGGCGTCGGCGCCCAGTCCAAATGGGCTGTCATATTCGATCCGGCCGCGGTTGTAGAAGCCGCGCAGATCGACGGCAGCATTGTCGCCCAATGCTATTTCCAGGCGGCCGTTGGCGTTGACGGCGTCATAGCCGTCACGCTCGGTGCCGCCGGTGAGCGCGGAAATGCCGCGCGTGCGATACCAGCCGCCGCCAAAGCTTCCGCGCAATGCGCCACTTGTCCCGCTGACATTGGCGCTGGTGCGGATCGTTTCGGCCTGGCCACCCTCGGCGACTGCATGGACCGCTAAGGCATCGGTTGGCGTCAGCGACGTCAGGCTGATCACCCCGCCGATCGCCTGGCTGCCCCAAATGACCGAATTGGCACCGCGCAGCACTTCGATCCGGCCGAAATTGCCGACCTGCAGCGCGCCGAAATCGAATGCGCCATTGGGGCTCGACGGATCATTGATCCTCACGCCGTCGACCAGCACCAAAGTTTGCGCGCTGTTGCCGCCGCGCAGGAAAACGCTGGTCTGGCTGCCCACCGGCCCGCGCTGCGCGACCGCGACCGATGGCAGCGTGCGCAGTGCATCGGTGATGGTGGCGCTTTGCAAGCTATCGAGCCGTTCGCGGTCGATGCTGCTGATCGCTTGACCGCTTTCGCTGCGGGGTTGGGCGATGCCGCTGGCGGTGACGATGATATCGTCGGCCGCGTCATCAGTGGTTTGCGCCGCCGCCGCGCATGGCAGCGCCATGGCGAGCAGGCTCGCTGTGGAAATTCGACTATAGGAACGCATGGTAACTCCTTCATACAAACGACCAAATGCCGGTTGCACGAAGGCGAACCCTCGTCCGAGTCGGTGCACCCCGCCCGCCCCGGATAACGGCAACGCGGGGCAGGTCTCCTGGCTTGCCGGGTTATCAACATGAGCCGCCTTCCCGGATTGCTCCAGTGGCATATTGGCCCATGTCTCGCCGGTCACAGTTGCGGGGGCAGCGCCGGTTTTCACCGGCTTCCCTTTCATCTCCGTCTTCGGAGTAACCTTGCGTCACCGAATTTGTTTAGGTGAAACGCTTTGCTCGCACAACCCTGTTGGGGATGATAGGGGCGGGAGCATGTTCAACTTCGACAATAGCTTTGCCCGCGATCTGCCGGGATTTTACCTGGCCGCAGAGGCCGATGCGCCGCCCGCACCGCGCCTGCTCTATTGGAATGCGGCGCTTGCGCAGGAGCTGGGGGTCGTGTCGGATGGGCAGGATTCCGCGATGCTATTGTCGGGTGCCGCCATGCCCGAGGGGGCCGAGCCCATCGCCTTTGCCTATGCCGGGCATCAGTTCGGCAGCTTCAATCCGCAGCTTGGTGACGGCCGCGCGCTGCTGTTGGGCGAACATATCACCCCCGATGGCCGCCGTCTCGACGTTCAGCTTAAAGGGTCCGGCCCGACCCCGTTCTCGCGCGGCGGCGATGGCAAAGCGGCGCTGGGCCCGGTTTTGCGCGAGTATCTGATGTCAGAGGCGATGCATGCGCTCGGCGTTCCGACCACGCGGTCGCTGGCAGCGGTTGCGACGGGGGAGATGGTTCACCGCGATCGTCCGCTTCCCGGTGCGGTCCTCACCCGTATCGCCGCGAGCCATATGCGGATCGGCACGATGCAGTTTTTTGCGGCGCATGGCGGCGCAGAGGCGGTGCGGCAAATTGCCGATCACGCCATTGCGCGCCACTGCCCGGCGGCGGCAGAGACGGCCAACCCTTATCTAACGCTGCTCGACCATGTTATCGGCGTGCAAGTCGCGCTCGTCGCGCACTGGATGGCAGTGGGCTTTGTCCACGGCGTGATGAACACCGACAATATGACACTGTCGGGTGAGACCATCGACTATGGTCCCTGTGCGTTAGTGGATGGTTATAGCGCGCGCGCGGTTTTCAGCTCGATTGATCGCGGCGGCCGCTATGCCTTTGGCCGGCAACCGCAAATATTGCACTGGAATCTGGCGCGGCTGGCCGATGCGCTATTGCCCGCGATCGTCGCCGTGCAGCCCGAGGATCAGGAAAAGGCAGTCGCGCTGATCGAAGGCGTGCCGGAGCGTTACTATCCCGAAATGACGGGTCGGATGCGGCGCAAGCTAGGGTTGCTGGAGGCGCGGCCGGACGATCAGTCACTGGTTGAGGCGCTGTTTGTAGAACTGGAGGGGCAGGGGGTTGATTTCACGCTGTTCTTCAGCGGGTTGACGGGTGAAGTTGCGGGCAACGCTGCAATGGCTGAACCGCCGGAACGCGTGGTGGCGTGGGTGGGGCAATGGCGCGAACGGCTGGCCTTAGAAGGCGGCGATCGAGTGGCCCGCGCCGCCATGATGCGCCGCGCCAACCCGGTGGTCATCCCGCGTAACCATCTGGTCGAAGCTGCGCTCAACGATGCGGTTGATCGCGGTGATTTTGCGGCCTTCGGCGCGCTGCTTGCGGCGGTGAGCGAACCTTTTACGCAGCGCGCGGCTGATGATCCGTTCGTTCTGCCGCCACCGGCGGACGCTGCGCCGCACGTCACATTCTGCGGTACTTAAAGCGAATGGCGTGCGTAGTGGCGAAGTGTCGCTTACGCAGCCCGCTCTTCATTCCCCAGCAGTCTGATCATCGCCAGCGCCGCCAGCCCCATGACCAGTGCGGCAAAGGCCATCGTCCAAATCGGTTCGGTTGGAAAAAATGCCTTCATGATACTGCCCATCACCGTTGCCACCAGCAATTGTGGTACCACGATAAAGACATTGAACAGACCCATGTAAACGCCCAGTTTTTTCTGTGGCAGGCTGCTTGCCAAAATCGCATAGGGCATGGCGAGGATCGAGGCCCAGGCGATGCCGATGCCGATTTCGCTGATCACCAGATGCTGGGGATCGCGTAGAAGGAAGAAGCTGGCATAACCCAGCGCCCCGGCGGTCAGCCCGACCATATGCGTCCGCACCTTGCCATAGCGCGCGGCGAGCCACGGGAGCAGCGTCAGCGCCGCAACCGCCGCGACGCCGTTGTAAATGGCGAACAGCACCCCGACCCAGTTGCCCGCCTCTTGATAAGCCGAGCTTTGGGGGTCGGTCGTGCCATAAAAATATTGCGCGACGACCGGGGTCGTATTGATCCACATGATGAACAGCGCCGACCAGCTGAAAAATTGCGCGAGCGCCAATTTCTTCATGATCGGCGGCATACCCGAAAAATCACCGACGATATGGCTGAGCATGTTGTTCGAGCGCCCGCTGCGCGCGAGGGTGATAGCGGCGGCGCTGGCAACGCCATAGGCCGCGAGCAGCCCGCCGAGCAGATAAACCTCTTTTTCCAGCCCGAAGAATTGCACCGCAATCATGATGGCTGCGCCAGCCGCGACCCAGATGCCGCTGCCGAGCGGGCTGCGCGCGGCGAGGACACGGAGCACGCCGTCATCCTCCTGCGCGCTGCCGCCTTCGAACGCGGCGAGCTCTTCGGGGCTATATTCGCGCGTGCTGACGACCGTCCACAGGACCGATGCAAACAGCGCGATCCCGCCGAACCAGAAACTGAACTTGACGGTGTCGGGAATGGTGCCGGGCGCGGCTTCATTGGCGACACCGATGAAATCGAGGAACCAGGGAAAGGCCGATCCGATCACCGCGCCGACACCGATAAAGGCGGTCTGCACCGCATAGCCCACCGTATGCTGGTCCTTGCGCAGCATATCGCCGACGAACGCGCGAAAGGGTTCCATCGAAACATTGATGCTGGCGTCGAGGATCCACAGCAGGGCAGCGGCGAACAGCAGCACTTCTGCCATCGGCATGGCAAAGAGCGACAAGGCGGCCAATATGGCGCCCGCGAGGAAATAGGGTCGCCGCCGCCCCAGTCGGCCAAGCCAAGTGCGGTCAGACATATGGCCGATGATCGGCTGCACCAGCAGGCCGGTCAGCGGCGCTGCAACCCAGAGCGCGGGCAAATCGTCCATTGCTGCGCCCAGCGTCTGGAAAATGCGGCTCATATTAGCGTTTTGCAGCGCAAAGCCGATTTGAATGCCCAGAAAGCCGAAACTGATATTGATCAGCCCCGCGATCGATTGACGCGGCTTGCCGCTCGCCTGTTCCATCCTCATCCTCCCAATGCGGCTTTCGCACCGCTTATGGAAGGCAAGGTGGCAGAAGCCCGGCGCGCCGACAATGGCGCGCGGGTCGGTGCATACGAATACCTCAAGAAATCAGTCGGCGCGTTGCCCGCAGCTTTGCCGGACGATCAGCCGCGTGGGCAGAGCTACCGAACGCACGGCCTCGCCGCGGATGGTGCCGATCAATGCGTCGACCAAGGCTTCCCCGGCCTGGTTGAAATCCTGCTGGATGGTGGTCAAAGGCGGGCGGGTCAGGCTGGCGGCGGAAATATCGTCAAAGCCTATCACCGCGACATCGTCAGGGACGGATCGACCCAGACTTTCCAGCTCGCGCATCGCCCCGATGGCAATCAAATCGCTTGCCGCGAAAATGGCGTCAAAAGGCACCCCGCGGCGGGCGAGTTCGGCCACGCCGCCGCGGCCCGATTGTTCGGTCAGATTGGCATCGACCTGCAATGCCCGATCGGGCTCAATCCCATGAGCACGCAAGGCGTCGGCGTAGCCCCGATATCGGTCATGCAATTCCGGGTAATGATCGCTGCTCGCACCCACGAAGGCGATGCGCCGTCGTCCAATATCCAACAAATGCCGGGTCGCAGTGGCACCGCCCTGACGATTGTCGCTGCCCACCACGGGGCCAAGATCATCGGCGCTGTTGTGCCCCCAGCGCACAAAATGGGTGTCGTCCGCAATCAGGCTGGCCAGCTTGTCGCGATACACCTCAAAATCTCCGCAGCCCAGCAAGATGATCCCGTCTGCCTTGCGGCTTTCCTCAAATTCCGCATGCCAGTCCGACGAATATTGCTGCATGGAAATCAGCAGGTCATAGCCGCGTTTGGCCGACGCACGGATGATCGACCCCAGCATGGCAAGGAAAAAGGGGTTGATCATCGAGCTGTCGGGCATCGGATCTTCGAAGAAGAGTAACGCCAAAGTGCTGGTTTCGCGCCGCCGCAGGCTCGACGCATTCTTGTCGACCTTGTAATTCAGCTGCTGTGCAATCGCCTCGATCCGCTTGCGTGTGCTTTCCGACACCGCCGGACTGCCGCGCAGCGCACGCGACACCGTCGGCTGGGACACGCCCGCCAGCTGTGCGATATCGAATGATGTTGCCTTGACGGGCACGGCTTGGCTTTTTCTCCCAGTTCCGTGACGATAGAGGGGGTGCAGCAATTCTGCAACATGTGTGCGGCTGCATTTTTGAATACGTATGCCCAATTCTGTAATCGGCGGAGGTGCGGGCCTACCCGATACGACGTGGAGAGGTATTAACAGGCGCAGTCCAATTTTGCGCCCCCTCTCTTGTATAGCGGTTCGGCAAGGCCGCGTTCCGGGGAGATACCAAAGTGAAGATCAACAAATTTTCCAGCCACAGCCGCCTGGTCCGCTCGACCAGCGCCGCAGCGCTCGGCGTCGCGCTGCTGCTCGCAGCACAGCCTGCGTTTGCGCAGGATGCTCCGGCTGAAGAAGAAGCCGAGGGCGAAATCATCGTCACCGGTTTCCGCGCCAGCCTTGAAAGCGCGGTGAACGAAAAGAAGCGGAACGACCTTATTCTGGAGTCGGTTTCGGCCGAAGATATCGGCAAGTTGCCCGATGACTCGATCGGCGAATCCATCGCGCGTCTTCCGGGTGTGACCTCGCAGCGGCTCAATGGCCGCGCCAACGTCATCGCCATCCGCGGGCTTGGTCCCGATTTTTCGCAGACGCTGCTCAATGGCCGTGAACAGACCTCCACGGGGGACAACCGCGCCGTTGAATTCGACCAATATCCGTCGGAAGTCGTGAGCCAGGTCGTCGTCTACAAGACGCCGTCGGCAAGCCTGGTTGGTCAAGGACTTGTTGGTACCGTCGACGTCCGCACCGTCCGCCCGCTGGAATCGGGCAAGCAGGTTTTGGCGTTCGGGGCGAAAATGTCCTACGCCGATCTCGGCGCGCTGAACGCTGGCTCAAAGGATATCGGATACCGCGTCAACGCGACCTACGTCGACCAGTTTGCCGACGACACGATCGGGATCGCGCTGTCGGCTGCCTATACCGACGAACCCTATCAGCTGCAGGAATTCAACGCCTGGGGCTATGCTGGTAACGGCACTGCAGCCAACCCGTTCGTAATCGGCGGCTCGAAGAGCTTCGTGACGTCGACGCAGCTTCAGCGCATCGGGTTTAACGGAACGTTGCAGGCAGCATTGAGCGACACGTTGATGCTGACTGTCGATGGCTTTTATTCGAACTTCGACGATGATTCGAGCAAGCGCGGTATCGAATTGCCGCTTGGCTTTGGCGCATTCGGTACGACGTTCAATCCCGCTACAGCTACCCGCACGACGACTGAGTTCGGTGAATTTGCGACCAGTGGTACTTTCAACAATGTCGAAGGCGTGGTTCGTAACGACGTGTTCCAGCGCAAAGCCAACCTGTATTCAGGCGGCCTCAATCTGCGTTACGAGGGCGACGATGGCTGGAAAGCGTTTCTTGATTTCGGTTATTCGCGGACCGATCGCAACGAGCTGAGCATCGAAAGCTATTCGGGCACCGGCTACAACGCGGGCGTCGGGGCAACCGATACGATCCGGTTCCAGTCCAATACCAGCGGCACCACCTTCTCACCGACGCTGAACTACAGCGATCCGACGCGCATCTTCCTGACCGACCCGCTCGGCTGGGGCGGCAGCCGCGTTCAGGCAGGCTACTACAACGACCGCGACGTTGAGGATGAGCTCAAGCAGTACCGCGTCGGTATCGAGCGCGAGTTGGGCGGCTTCTTTTCAGCCGTAAAATTCGGGCTTGCATATACCGATCGTGACAAGAGCCTGACGCCAGACGAGTTTTTCGTTCAGCCCGCTGGTGTCGCGACGCAGCTGCCCATTCCGCAGAATTTGTTGCTGCGCCCGACGGACCTCAGCTACCTCGGCCTTGGTCCGATCGTCAGCTATGATCCCCGCGCGGTGATTGCCAGTGGCGCGCTGGTGCTTTCGCCAAATACGTCGAATGACATTCCAGCAAAGGCCTATCAGATCGCAGAAGATCTGATGACGGCCTATCTGCAGCTGGACATCGCATCGGAATTCGACGGCGGATCGTTGACCGGTAATGTCGGGGTTCAGGCAATCCATACCAATCAGCAGTCGTCGGGCATCGCCTTTGCGGGCGGGGTTCAGGTGCCGGTCTCGCTTGGCGACGATTTCTGGGACGTGCTCCCTAGCCTCAACCTGTCTCTGCGTCTTGATAGCGACTGGGTCTTCCGCTTCGCAGCCTCGCGGCAGATTCAGCGTCCGCAGCTCGACGATCTGCGCTCGGCGATCAGCTATGGTATCAACAATTCGACGGGTGTCACTGGTCCGGATGGCGCGGTTCTCCCCGCTCCGTTCATCAGCGGCGACGGCGGCAATCCGCTGCTGCGCCCCTATCGCGCCAATGCGTTCGACCTTAACATTGAAAAATATTTCGCCAATGGGTCGGGCGTCATTTCGGCACAGCTGTTTTACAAGGACGTGGTCAGCTATATTGATCGCTCCACAGTCTATTTCGACTATGCGGGCCTTCCGCGGCCGGCGGGGCTGACCCCGGCCTCGACGCGCGGCATCTTGACTTCAGAAGTGAACACTGGCGGCGGTGATTTCTACGGTGCCGAAGTCTCGATGACACTGCCGTTCAAGGTGTTCACCAGTGCGCTTGATGGCTTTGGTGCAACCGGCGGTGTTGGTTATACCAAGACCAAGGTCGAAGATGCGCAGGGCAATATCGACGTTATCCCTGGCTATTCAAAGTGGACCGCCAACGGCACGCTCTATTTCGAAAAGGGCGGGTTTAATGCGCGCGGCAGCGTTCGATACCGGTCGCAGTTCCTTGCGGACTTCACCGGCTTCGGCGGATCGCCAACGCGCCGTCTGGCGCGCGCCGAAACCATCGTCGATGCCCAAGTCGGCTATGATTTTGGCAGCGGCATGCTCGAAGGTCTGTCGGTTTATCTGCAGGGCCAGAACCTGACGAACGCACCGTTTGTCTCGCAGTTCAACGTGCCGGTGCCGGAAGCGGTGATCGACAATCAAGTTTATGGGCGCCGGTTCCTGGCCGGTTTCACCTATAAATTCTAATGGCCGGTCCCGGTGTGCATGCTTCCTTCGGGTCGCAAGGCGTGCAACACCGGGGTTGGATCGGGGAGGGTGGCTTCGGACCTGACCGGAGCACCCCATCCGTAGTTTGGACCGGGCCGCCAGCCTGAGCCTGGCTGATGTCCGGAACTAAGGGAGCGCGATGATGCGTCGGATTGTCATCGCTGGCGGTGGCTCCGCCGGGTGGATGGCCGCCGCGGCATTGGCGCGGTACTTGTCGCCGGGCTGGTCGATCACGCTCGTGGAATCCGATGCGATTGGCACCGTCGGGGTTGGCGAAGCGACCATACCGCAGATCAGCCTGTTCAACGCCGGTCTTGGCATCAACGAGGCTGAGTTTCTCTCAGCGACGCAGGGTAGCCACAAGCTGGGCATCGCCTTTGATGGCTGGGGCGCGCCGGGCGAAAGCTATCTCCATGCCTTTGGCTGAACATAGGGCGGCCGCTGGGCCTCCTCTCCTTTCACCATTATTGGTTGCGGGCGC
>JAAUPH010000075.1 GCA_012035435.1 Sphingopyxis sp.
GCTGCAGTCGCTTCACGGTCTGAGCCTTGCGCAGACCGCCTACATGGTGCGCGACCGGCTGTCCTGGATGCGGTTCTGCGGGCTGGGACCGGCGGATCGGGTGCCCGACGCCAATACGCTGTGGGATTTTCGGGAGGCGCTGATCAAGGCCAAAGCGCTCGACAAGGTCTTCGCGCGATTGGACGAAGCGATCACGTCGGCGGGTTACCTTCCCATGGGCGGCCAGATCATCGACTCAACGCTGGTTACGGCGCCACGACAGCACAACTCGGAAGACGAGAAGGCCGCAATCAAGGAGGGCAAGACCGCCCGCGATATCTGGCCGGACAATCCGGCCAGGGCCGGACAGAAGGACACATCAACCCGCTGGACCGTGAAGTTCTCCAAGGCCAAACTCAAAGAGGATGGCACCAAGCAGATCGATATCGCCATTCCGACGTTTGGCTACAAGAACCATGTCTCGATTGATCGCAAGCACGGCATCAACCGCCGCCAGATCACCAGCGATGCTGCGGCCTATGACGGTGCACGGCTGCGCGAGGGGTTGATCGATCCGCGGAACACGGCCTCCAGTGTTTGGGCGGATACCACCTACCGCTCGGCGGCCAACGAGGAATACCTCGAAAACTGCGGCAAGAAGAGCCGCATTCACCAAAAGAAACCGAAGGGCAAGCCGATGCCCAAAGCGATTGCCCGCGGCAATGCTACCAAGTCGAAAATCCGCGCGCGTGTCGAGCATGTCTTTGCCGAGCAGAAGGACAGGATGGGTCTCTTCATCCGCACCATCGGCATCGACAGGGCCAGAGCGGCCATCACCATGGTGAACATGGCCTACAATATGAAGCGGTGGCGGTGGCTCAACAGCCAAGCCATGTCCGCATGAGCCGAAACGCTCCAAAAAGCGCACAGGAAACAGTGAAATCACTGCAAAAACCGCGCGAAACAGGACCGCCAAGAGCCACTTCTGGCGCAAAACGCATCAAACAAACCGGTTTCCGGAGGTGTCCATCAGTTAAAAATTCATCAAAGCATCATTGCCTTCTGGCTAGCTATGGTTTTTCTTAACCGCGCTTGTAAGGTTGGTTCATCTTCCGGGCGTCCGAAATCAAACTGATGGGGCTTTTCAGTGTTTCGACTATTTCAGAATTCCTGGTCCCGCCATGTCAGTATTTTTTTAATGACGCTTGCTGCGGCATTGGCTTTGCAGTCGGCTTCATTCGCAGCTCCTTTAAGGCAAGATGTTATCCGATGGGGAGTATATGCAGGCCCTGAGCCGTCAACGCCTTGGGTTTCGTCAGCCGGCGCTTCTTGTTTTCTGAGTTGGCAGTATTATGCTGATCCCAATCCAATATTAGGCACAAAATATGGTCAAAAAGGAGTAGCTGGATGTGATTGGGAGACAATACCCGCTGTTCCTGGTCCGACCGTGATATTCGCTGATTGCGGCTATTATGAAAATAATGAGTTTGTTTCTTTAGGATTTCTCGGGAATTTCAAAGGAGAAAATTGTGATCTGAGCGTAAATACTGACAGATCGCCAGGTCTATGTCGGCCAGATCGCATAGGGACACCAAATCCTGTTATTCTGTCCAGCGGCGCAAAGTATCGCGACGATGTTGATTTCGTGACTGCTGACGGTTTGATGCGGGTTAAGCGTCATTACCGGAGCAATCAGTTTTCGGACATGCCGTATGCTGGTGTTGCTTATGGCCCGAACATTGGAGCCGGTTGGTCGTTCGAAAACCAGTGGCGCATTGGGCTTACTGATGATTTTGCTGGCTTTAATGCTGGAGTTTTCATCATTCGTAAGGGAGATGGTGGCGAATATAAGTATCAACTCAATGCCAACGGATCAATTGTCCCTGCAATTTCCGAAAATTATGGGGATCGTGATTTTGCAATTAGTTTGGTAAGTCCGACGAATTTTTCAGGAAATTATCAAGGAATAATCAATTCGGGTGCACGTTTTCGGATCCGTGACAATGACGGCACAGTCGTTCTCATGGATCTGTTTGCAAAAGACGGAACGTTCAAGTTCGGGCGGATTCACTCTGTACAGACACCCGAAGGTTATCTGCAAACCTACGCATATTCTGTCGAGAGCCGCATTAGTACAATTACCGACAGTTTTAGCCGGACTCTGACATTTAATTGGGCAGAGCGCAGCGTTGCAGGTTCAGAAGGGCCGGCAGTTCAATCGGTGGACATCACTTCAATCGGTCTGCCTGACGGCAATCGGGTTGAATATGTCTATGATACCGTCAACGGAACCGCCGCGCTTCCCGGGACATCTCGGCTTAAAACTGTGACGATCAAAAGCGCTGCCAATGTGACATTGGATAGTACGACATACCACTATGAGAATGCGGATTATGTTTATGCTTTGACCGGCGTGACAGACAACCGTGGCGTTCGGTTCCGGACGTCCACCTACGATGTTTCCGGTCGTGTTTCGATGAGTGAGGGCCCTGCGGGTATCGACCGGCTCACCTTTGTTTATGATCAGGTCACTCTGAACAATCAGCTTTATTTCCGTGCCACAACGACAAACGTCAAAGGCAAGACCACCCGCTATCTGTTCCGCTATCTCAGCGATCCTGCCTATCCGCACAGCAAGGTTTTTGAACGGTTGGAAGGTGACGTGTCGGCCAATTGCCCCGCGACAGTTGGCACCTTTGAATGGCAGTTCATCGGCAATCGTGAGTATGTTTCGTCATGGACCGATGCCGAGGGTCGTGTGACGTCTTATCTGCGCGACGGCTTTGGCCGCGCGACGAGCGTCACTGAAGGCACTGGCCCTGCGCAACGCGTAACCACCATGACCTGGTCGGATGTCAACAACCAACCGCTGATTGTCACCGAGCCGGGCCGTCGCACGCAGTTCAATTATGGTACGACGGGCCGCTTGACCTCGGTGACCCAGACGGATCTGACAACGTCGACGGTTCCCTATTCAACCAATGGGCAGCAGCGGACGTGGACTTATACCTATGGTGCAGGCGGCCGCGTCACTGCGGTTGATGGCCCGCTGGCTGGTACGGGTGACCGGGTTTTGTATGCCTATGCGGCAAATGGCAACCTGACCTCGACCACCAATGAGGTTGGTCACATCACAACCATCAATGCCAGCAACAGCCGCGGTCAGCCGACGCGGTCGACGGATCCAAACGGCGTCGTCACCAACTACACCTATGATGGGTTGGGGCGTCTGGCCTCCATGGTCAACAGTGTCGGCGCAACGCCAACCACAACCAGTTTCACCTATGACGCGGTCGGACTGATCAAGCGCATCACGGTGCCGGGCGGCGTCTACCTCGATCACACCTATGATGCTGCGCGCCGGTTGATCACAGTCACCAACAGTTCCAATGAGTCGATCACCTACACCCGCGACGCAATGGGCCAGATTACGAGGACGCAGGTCAGGGCCGGCACTGTTGTCAAAGCACAGCGCGACAATGTCTATGACGAGCTTGGCCGTCTGATGCGCACGGTCGGTGCATCCAGTGCCAAGAACTGGAAAGTCGGCTACGACAAGACCGACAATATTATTTCGGTGACTGATCCGCGCTCAAAAATCTGGTCCTATGGCTTTGACTCACTCAATCGCCTGATATCCGAGACCGAACCTGGAACAGGCACAGTCACAATGGGTCTGAACGGTATTGATGCCGTGACCAGCTATAAAGACCGTCGCAACCTGACCACGAGTTATGTGCGCAACGGGTTTGGCGACGTGATCCGGCAGACCAATCCCGATACCGGCATCACCGATTACATTTATGATGCCCGCGGCTTGCTGATCCAGATCAAGGATGCCCGCAACGTCATCACCAACATGACCTATGATGCCGCCGGCCGCATGCTGACGCGCACCTATCCTGCCGCTACCGCCGAGAATGTCACCTTCACCTATGACAGTGTGGCAAATGGCAACAAGGGCAAGGGCCTCCTGACGCGGCTGGCCGATCAGGCGGGGGCATCGGTATTTGTGTATGATGTGCGCGGCAATCTGCTGTCGGAAACGCGCACCATTGGCACTGTTGCCTATGCGGTCAGATACACCTACGACGCCGCCGACCGGCTGACCTCGATGACCTATCCGTCGGGCCGGATCGTCACCTATGTGCGCAACGCCCAAGGCAAGATCACCGGTGTGACGTCCAAAGCCAATGCGACGGCTGCGGCGCTGACGCTGGCGTCGAACGTGGTCTGGCAGCCCAATGTTGCGGGTGCGGTGGCCGGGGAAACAGTGTTCGGCCAGGGCAGTATCGCAACGGCGGTGCAGAGCATGGCTCTGCCGGGCGATGGCGGCCTCGGGCAGGTCGATCTGCTGCAGTCGCTGACCTATGGCAACGGCCTTGTGCTGTGGAAGAACTTCTCGACCGACAATGAGCTCTATCAGCTGATTGTCGAGCAGACGCCGAGCACACCCGCCGGCATCCGCGTCAACCGGTTCCAGAACCGGGCCGACAACACCTTCATCACCGGCATTGTGGATGGCGTTACCGCGGCCAATTCCGAGACGTTCACCTACACCGATGCCGGGCGTCTGTCGGGCGCGACATCGGGCGCCGGCTCCTATGGCACGCGGGCCTGGACCTATGACAATAACGGCAACCGCCTGTCCCAGACCGCCAATGGCGTGGCCAACACCTACACCTATCCGGCGAACAACAACCGGCTGACCAATGTCAAACAGGGCACCACCACCACGCGGGCCTTCCTGTATGATGCCGCCGGCCACATGACCCGCGATACGCGTGGTGCGACGCAATACAACACTGCCATTAACAATGCCGGCCGCATCCGCACCCTGTCGATCGGCACAACGCTGAAGACAACCTACACCTATGACGGGCTCCAGCGGCTGCGCGTGCGCACGCAGGCCTCGCCCGCCTCAACCACCCATCTGGTGTGGAACGCGTTTGGCACCATCATCGCCGAGCATGCTGCGGCAGGTGCCGTCCAGAAAGAATACATCTGGCTGGGCGATACGCCGCTGGCGGTGTTTGAGGGCGCGAGCCTGTATTACGTCCACCCCGATCACCTCGACCGTCCGGTGATGATGACCAACGCCAATGCCGGACAGACCATTGCCTGGCAGGCCAATTACGATCCGTTCGGCAATGCCGTCACCGTCACGGCCGCACCGGTCAACAACCAGCGCCTGCCCGGGCAATGGTTCCAACTGGAAGACGGCCTCTCCTACAACTGGCACCGCACATACGATCCCACCATTGGCCGCTACACCCAGCCCGACCCGCTCGGCTTTGTGGACGGGCCAAGCATTTATGCTTATGCTGGCGGGAACCCGCTGGTGTTTAATGACTTTACCGGGTTGGATACACCGGCAATGGGGCCGTACGGACCATGTTATTCAGGTGTCTGCGGAGGCGCGTACAAGTTGCTAAAATCGCCCAAATATGACTTTTTGGACTGCAATAGCGAGGCAAGAGGAAGGATCAGGTCTTTCACATGCGGAGCGCCGTCGCTCAAATGCAATAAATTTGTTTGGGATGCTGCTAGCGGAGCCAACAAGTCTCCAGGACGTATGCCAGATGGCCGGATTCCATCTGCCAGTGAGTGGGGCAATCGATCCACTCCAATAGGCGGCTACTATCCTTTGCCTTCAGGTGAGCAGCCACAGCCAGGGGACATTGTTGGTGACGGGCAGCATGTGGGTATTTTTTCACCATTGACCGGACAAAATGGACCGAATGGGTCTCCGGGCACGATTTCATCGAGATCAAGTCTACCATTTGGCGGGGATAGCGTTGTGCACAATGATTGGGGATTCCGTCCTGGTCAAAGCCCTGTAATTTGGCGGCCTATAAACTGATTTTCGTATCATTAGGAATAACATAATGATGAAAGACGGAATTAGTATTGTGATCGCATCTTTTGCACTGCCACTTATTTATATTATTTTTCTTACGATTGATCAGTATGGCTATTCCGACTATTATATCGAATTAAATTGGATTAGTAATACATTATTATTGCTATTTCTCGGCTCTGTAATTTGTTTATTAATCACTAAAAAATTAGAAATGAAATTAAAGATTATTATAATATTATTTTTCTCTACAATTACATCTATTATTTATAATAATACAAATCTAATTGCATTTTTTTTCTATACATCTGCTTGTTTTATTTATTATTCTGTAAATCACATGATATTTAGTAAATTAAAAAAATCAATATTTAGAATTTAATTATACTCAAGCGGCTTTGAGATCTATAATTGAGAATTTTTCATCAATTTAAAATAATTTAAATGAATTTTATTAATTAGAGAATTAATAGAATGAGATTTCGTCTTCGGCAACGGCCTTGTGCTGTGGAAGAACCTCTCGACTGACAATGAGCTCTATCAGCTGATTGTCGAGCAGATGCCGAGCACGCCCGCCGGCATCCGTGTCAACCGGTTGCAGAACCGGGCCGACAACACCTTCATCACCGGCATTGTGGATGGCGTGACGGCGGCCAATTCCGAGACGTTCACCTACACCGATGCCGGGCGTCTGTCGGGCGCGACATCGGGCGCGGGCTCCTACGGCACCCGAAGCTGGACCTATGACACAGTCTTTGCCCTGCCCTTAAGCGGCAAGCCGCTGGCGGGGGCCCCGGCGCAACCGCCTGTCCCAGACCGCCAATGGCGTGGCCAACACCTACACCTATCCGGCGAACAACAACCGGCTGACCAATGTCAGGCAAGGCACCACCACCACGCGGGCCTTCCTGTATGATGCCGCCGGCCACATAACCCGTGATACGCGCGGCGCCACGCAATACAACACTGCCATTAACAATGCTGGCCGCATCCGCACCCTGTCGATCGGCACGACGCTGAAGACAACCTACACCTATCCTCGCTGCCCTTCGCATGGCTCAGGGCGTTCGTTGCTCACATCAGTCCACCGGACTGATGTGTCGGCGCTGCGCTCCGTCGCCCCTCACTCCAGCGGCTGCGCGTGCGCACGCAGGCCTCGCCCGCCTCAACCACCCATCTGGTGTGGAACGCCTTCGGCACCATCATCGCCGAGCACGGTGAAGAGCGGTTCGCGCAGCGAACGAATTGATCCAGTGGGGGGTGTTGAAAAAGCTCCAAGTCTCTGATTCATTTTGTGGATCGCGGGCTGGGAGACGACGATGCTTGGGCGCAAGGAGCGTGGGCAACTGGAATTTTTTATCGCAGGGTCACTGCGGGATCTGATCCCGGACGACCATGTTCTGGTGAAAATCGATGAGGTACTCGATTTTGGCTGGCTCCGCGCTGAAGTGGCCGACCTTTATTGTGCCGACAATGGCCGCCCCGGCATCGATCCCGAAGTCGCCGTGCGCCTGATGCTGGCGGGCTTTTTGCTTGGCTTTGTGCATGACCGACGGCTGCTGCGAGAAGCTCAGGTCAATCTGGCAATCCGGTGGTTCATTGGCTACGCGCTTCACGAAGCACTTCCTGACCATTCATCCCTGACGCGCATCCGTCAGCGCTGGGGCGAGGATAGCTTCCGCATGATCTTCACGCGTATCGTGCGCAATGCCAGACCGCCGGGCTTGTGTCGGCTGACACCGTTCACGTTGACGCCAGCTTGATCCGTGCCAATGTCAGCATGGATTCATTGGTCGCGCGACACCTCGACGCGGTCGAAGATGCCAATGATGCCGAGCGGAACGCGCGCACGAGCGGGATGTTCAAAAAGCTTTGCCGCACGGACCCCGACGCGACAATGGCAACATCCTCAAAGGCCCCACTGCGCCCGGCCTACAAGCAGCACACGGCGGTGGATGATCTTGCGGGTATTGTGGTCGATGTGGAAATCGTCACGGGGGAAGAGCACGACGCCAGCCGCTTCACCGAACGTTTGAACGCCATCGAAGAAACACTCGGGACAACTCCGGGCCGGATCACCGCAGATACAATATACGGCTTGGGCCGGGTTTATGCCGTCCTCGAAGACCGCAAAATTGATGCCGTCATTCCGCCTCTCCGCACTCCACGCAAGAAGGGGGCGCAGGGTTTTGCTACCGAGCGGTTCAAGTATGATCCCCATCATAATGTCGTCCGTTGTCCGGCAAAGAAGCGGCTTACGCCTCGCAACAAAACCAGATCCGGGCAGTGGTATCGCGCCGAATGGCACGATTGCGCGCAGTGCCCCCTCAACGCGCAGTGCCCGCCTCACGGCACTCGATCCCGCCGTGTTCACATCGTGACCAACCATGCGGCAATCCTGCGCGCCCGCCGCAGGCGCCTGGCATGGAGTGCGCATTTCACAAAAGGTGGACAGTCATTTCACTAAATCCCGGACAACGTTCGGTGCCCCGGTTTTGCCCGCTCCTGTTTCGGTTTCATGGGTTTGATTTCGTCATTCCGGTTTGGCGTCAAGAGGTGGGTTCTTCTGTTTGCGCATGCTGTCGCCTTCGAGTTGGATGCGGTGGGCGTTGTGAACGATGCGGTCGAGGATTGCATCGGCGATTGTCGGTTCGCCGATCATGTCATGCCAGCGCGCGACGGGCAGTTGCGCAGTGATGAGGGTTGATTTGCGCTTGTAGCGCTCTTCGAAGATTTCCAGCAGGTCGAGCCGCTGCTGGTCCTTGAGGGTATGTGTCCCCCAATCGTCGAGAACGAGGAGCTGGACACGTGCCAGCCGATCCACCAGCCGGGGGAAGCGGCCATCGAGACGGGCAAGGGCGAGGTCCTCGAACAGGCGCGGCATGCGGATGTAGAGGACGGAATGGTCGAGGCGGGCGGCCTGTTGACCGAAGGCACAGGCGAGCCACGTCTTGCCCGTTCCGGTCTGTCCGGTGATCAGCATGTTCTCGTGCGCCTTCAGCCAGGCACCTTGCGCGAGCGACAGGATGGAGCGCCGGTCGAGGCCGCGTCCTGCCGCGAAGTCGATGTCCTCGATGCAGGCGTTGGCAAAGCGCAGTTTTGCAGCCGACAGTTTGTTGCCGAGCCGCTTGTCGGCGCGAAGGCTCGCCTCGCGGTCGAGCATCAGAGCCAGCCATTCGTCGGGGCTGAGGGATTTGTCTGCGCCGCTGTCGTTCATCTCGCGATAGGCGGTCGCCATTCCGGCGAGCCCGAGTGTGCGCATCTGGTCCAATGTCGGATGGGTGAGCATGGTGGTCTCCTTATGGGTCACTGGTAGTAAGCGCCGCCGCGGATGTTGCGGTGAGTGGGCGCGGGTTTGACGGGTTCGGCATCCGGCACGGCCTGATCCATGCCTGATCGCAGGATGGCGGCGACCGACGAGTAGGTGATGGCGTTGATCACGAGAGCCCGCTCGCAGGCCGCTTCCAGACGGTCGCGCGTGTAGCGCCGTGCAAGCGACAGAATGCCGAAG
>JAAUPH010000076.1 GCA_012035435.1 Sphingopyxis sp.
CCGTCCGCGCCCGCCTGCCCGAAGACTGAAGTCATCTACTTTCTCCTCCCCGATCGCTTTGAAAATGGCGACCCGGGCAATGATCGCGGCGGTATCAAGGGCGACCGGCTGGCGACAGGGTTTGACCCTGCGCACAAGGGGTTTTTCAACGGCGGCGACCTCAAAGGGCTGATGGCGCGGCTGTCCTATTTGCAGGACATGGGCGTGACGGCCATTTGGCTTGCGCCGATTTTCAAGAACAAGCCCGTTCAAGGCCCGCCGGGTCAGGAAACTGCGGGCTATCACGGCTATTGGGTCACCGACTTTACGACGGTCGACCCGCATTTCGGGACTGAGGCCGACTTCAAAGCCTTCGTCGATGCGGCGCATGCGCGTGGGATGAAGGTCTACATGGACATCATCACCAACCACACGGCCGATGTCATCTTCTTCCGCGAATGTATGGGCCAACCGACCTGCGTCTATCGCAGCAAAGGCGATTTCCCCTATTCGCGCCGCGCCAGCGATGGGAGCGCGATCAATAGGGACTTCAGCGGGGACAGCGATCCATCGCCGGAAATTGGGCAAAGCTGACAGATCCGGACTATGCCTACACTCCCTTTGTCCCGGCGGCGGAGAAAGATGCGAAGCGCCCGGCGTGGCTCAACGATGTTCGCTATTACCACAATCGCGGCAACACGACCTTCACCGGCGAAAGTTCGACCTATGGCGATTTTGTCGGGCTGGATGATCTGATGACCGAACATCCGCGCGTTGTCGCGGGCATGACCGAAATTTATCAAAGCTGGATCACCCGCTTTGGCATCGATGGATATCGTATCGACACCGCCAAGCATGTGAACCCCGAATTCTGGCAGGCCTTTGTGCCCGCGATCCTGGCGACGGCGAAGGCCAACGGGATTCCGAACTTCCACATCTTCGGTGAGGTCGCCACCGGAGATATGGACCCCGCGCTGACCGCCGAATGGACGGTCCGCGCAGGGCTGCCCACCAATTTGGACATGCCCTTCTTTGCTGCGGTGCGTGATGTGCTGGCGGGGGACAAGGCGCCTGATCATCTCGTCCGTCTGTTTGCGGCCGACATTTTATATGCGGGCGGCGAGGCGACGTCACTGCGGCTGCCGACTTTTATCGGCAATCATGATTTTGGTCGCTTCGGGCACTTCGCGGACCGCAAGCATCGCGGCGCGAGCCAGACGGAACGTTTGGCGCGGGCGGAACTTGCCCATGCCATGATGTTTCTGCTGCGCGGCGTGCCGACCATATATTATGGCGATGAACAGGGCTTTGTCGGCGATGGCAATGATCAGGACGCGCGCGAAACTTTGTTCGCGTCCAAGGTCGCGGTTTATAATGATAATGACTTGATCGGCAGTGATGCCACGACCGCAACGGCCAATTTCGCGCCCGCGCATCCGCTGTATCAGGCGATCCGCCGATTGAGCGCGGCGCGCAAGGCCAGTCCCGAACTGCGCTATGGTCGCCAGGTCATCCGCAGCTATGATGAAAAGCCCGGGTTGCTGGCAATTTCGCGCATCAACGCCGCCGACGGCAGTGACGTGACGGTGATGTTCAACACCAGCAATGCGCCGATGACCGCGCGCGTCGCTGTGGATTATCGCGCCACCGGCTTTACAGCGCTAGTCGGTAGCTGCCCGGCGGCGCCCACCGCGCCGGGCCAACTGACGATCAGCTTGCCTGCGCTGGGCTATGCTGCCTGCCGCGCCTGGAAATGATGAGTTCTCTCCCCATGAACGACTATCGGCCTCTAACCGCCGTGGACAGCGATATCGCGCCTTGGTGGCGCGGTGCGGCGATATATCAAATCTATCCGCGCAGCTTTGTCGATAGCAATCGCGATGGCATCGGCGATCTTGCCGGGATCACCGCAAAGCTCGACCATGTCGCCAGCCTGGGCGTTGACGCCATCTGGCTGTCGCCGTTCTTCACGTCGCCAATGAAAGATTTTGGCTATGACGTCGCGGATTATTGCGGCGTCGATCCGATCTTTGGCGATCTTGCCGATTTCGACGCATTAATCGCTCGCGCCCATGCATTGGGACTGAAAGTCCTGATCGATCAGGTTTATGCCCACACATCGGACCTGCATGCATGGTTCGCGGAAAGCCGCGCGAACCGCACCAATGCCAAGGCCGACTGGTATGTCTGGGCCGATGCCAAGCCCGATGGCAGCCCGCCCAACAATTGGCAGTCGGTGTTTGGCGGCCCCGCCTGGACGTGGGACGCGCGGCGCGGGCAATATTATATGCACAATTTCCTGCGCGAGCAGCCGCAGCTGAACTTGCACAACCCGGCGGTGCAGGATGCCTTGCTGGGTGTGGCAAAATTCTGGCTCGACCGCGGTGTCGATGGCTTTCGCGTCGATGCCATCAATTTTTCGATGCACGACCCCGAACTGCGCGACAATCCGCCCGCACCAGCGACCGACGCGCCGCGCTCACGCTCGTTCGATTTTCAGCTCAAAATCCATAACCAAAGCCACGCCGATATCCCGTTGTTCCTCGAACGGCTGCGCGCGCTGACGGACCGCTATAACGGCCGCTTTACAGTGGCCGAGGTTGGCGGCGACGATCATGATCGCGAGATGAAGCTGTTCACGGCGGGGGGCAATCGGCTCGACAGCGCCTATGGTTTTAATTTCCTCTATGCCGAGCGGCTGACGTCCGCTCTGGTCGCCGATGCGCTGCGCGGTTGGCCCGATGTCGATGGGGTGGGCTGGCCGAGTTGGGCGTTTGAAAATCACGACGCCCCGCGCGCGCTGTCGCGCTGGGCCGCCTCAGAGCATGCCGACGCGTTCGCAAGGATGAAGGCGATGCTTCTGGTCAGCCTGCGCGGCAATATCTTCATCTATCAGGGTGAGGAGCTGGGCCTGCCACAGGTCGACATCGCGTTTGAAGATTTGCAGGATCCTGAGGCCATCGCAAATTGGCCGCGCACGTTGAGTCGTGATGGCGCTCGCACGCCGATGCCATGGGCGGCGGATGCACCGCAGTTGGGTTTCTCAGACGCGAAGCCTTGGCTGCCGCTCGGCGATGCGCACCGCGCGTTGGCGGTCGACCTGCAAGAGGCCAACCCCGCTTCGCTGCTCCATCACATGCGGCACATGGTGGCGCTGCGGCGCCAATATCCGGCGCTGGCACAAGGCGGGATCGCGGTGCGGGTGATTACGCCGGCACTGCTGGTCTTTGAACGCACGGCGAGCGATGAAACGCTCCTTTGCGCTTTCAATTTCAGCGATCGGCCGATCAGCTGGGAGGACGACAGCGGGGCTGCGTGGGATGTGGTTGCACCCGTAAACGGCGCGACGCTGACCGACCTGCCGCCCTATGCCGCCTATATCGCGCGCCGCGTTTCGGGAGAGATTTGATGACGAACCGCCGATTGACCGCCCTTGGTGTTGCTGTTTCGCTCGCGGCGATTCAGGCCAGCGCCGCCGCGCAAACCGCTCCAGCGCAGCCCGTGACCGCCACCTCGCCCGATGGGTCGGTTCGGGTGACGCTGACAATCGATGGCGACGGCCGACCGTCTTACGCCGTCAGCCGCAAGGGCAAGGCGATCCTTGCACCGTCGCGGCTGGGTTTCCTGTTCACCGATGTCGTAAAAATCGAACGTCGCCTGGCGGTGACGGGGCAAGAGACAAGGAATTTTGACGAGACATGGACCCAGCCATGGGGGGAGTGGACCAACATTCGCAACCGCTACCGCGAATTCAAGGTGCATCTGAAGGAAACGACCGCTCTTGGTCGCGTGTTCACCGTTACGTTCCGGCTTTACGACGACGGCGTCGGTTTCCGGTACGAGTTTCCCGAGCAGCCGAACATGCCGCATGCGAAGATCGCGGATGAATTAACCGAATTTGCCTTTGCGAGCGACGGCACCGCTTGGTGGAAACCCGCCTTCCTGTGGAACCGCGAAGAATATCTCTATAACAAGACGTCTCTCTCTGCGGTCAGCACAGCGGCGACGCCGGTCACGATCAAGCTGGCCGACGGGACCCATGTCGCGCTCCACGAAGCCGCGCTGGTCGATTATTCGGGCATGGCGGTGACGCGGACCGAGGGCAATACGCTCCGCGCCAATCTGACGCCCGGTGCAGGCGAGCCCAAGGTGCAGAAAAAGGGTGCCTGGACCACACCCTGGCGCACGCTGATCATCGCGGATGATGCGGCGGGGGTATATCACAGCCATTTGATGCTCAACCTCAACGAACCCAACAAGCTGGGCGACATGAGCTGGTTCAAGCCGGGCAAATTCGCGGGCGTGTGGTGGAATTTGATCAAGGGCGAATGGAGCTGGGCGCGCGGGCCTATGCATGGCGCGACCAATGAGAATGTGAAACGCTACGTCGATTTCGCCGCCGCCAACGGCATCCCGCATCTGCTCGTCGAAGGCTGGAATGTTGGCTGGGATGGCGACTGGTTCGGCAATGGCTGGGACATGGACTTCACCAAGCCGACCGAAGATTTCGATATCGCGATGTTGAGCGCCTATGCCAAGAAAAAGGGCGTGCGCCTTGTCGGTCACCATGAAACCGGGGGCGCGGTGACCCATTATGACAACCAACTTGACCGCAGCTTCGCCTTTGCCGCCAAATATGGGATGATGGTGGTCAAGACCGGCTATGTCACCGATGCAGCCCAGCTTGAGCGGGTTGATGCTGACGGCACCAAATATCGCGAGTGGCTCGACGGCCAGTGGATGACCAACCACTTTGTCCGCGTGGCCGAGACCGCCTATAAGCATAAAATTGCCTTCGACAGTCACGAACCGGTGAAAGGCACCGGCCTCCACCGAACCTACCCCAACTGGGTCGCGCGCGAAGGGATGCGCGGGATGGAATATAACGCCTGGGGCGGCAAGAACCCGCCCGAGCATGAGGCAAATATCGTCTTCACCCGCATGCTCGAAGGGCCAATGGATTTTACCCCAGGCATCTTAAGCCTGAAGGGCGAGCGCGACAGCGACATCTTGTCGACCATTGCCAAGCAGCTGGCGCTCTATGTTGTCATTTATTCGCCTGTAGTGATGGTCGCCGACACCCCCGAAAACTATGCCAAATATCCGGGGCCCATGAAATTCATTCGCGATGTCCCGACCGACTGGCAGGACACCCGCGTGCTGAATGGAGAAATAGGCGATTATGTCACCATCGCGCGGAAAGAACGCGGCGGTGAGGGGTGGTATATCGGCGCGGTTGGTGATGAAGAGGCGCGCGATGTGGCCTTCAAGCTCAACTTCCTCACTCCCGGCAAACGCTACAAGGCGGAAATCTACCGCGATGGCGATGATGCTGATTATCGCACCGCCAAGCGCCATTCGATCACCATCGAAAACAAGATGCTGACCAGCGCAGATAGTCTTAACCTGCGTATTGCGCCCGGCGGCGGCTTCGCAATCCGGCTTGTTCCGACGAAGTGAGCGCAGTGCCGTCCATCCGCATTGTGATTTTGGGCGGCGGCACCGCCGGGTGGATGGCGGCCAATTTGTTCGCGCATCATTGGGGGGATGGCCAAGCCAGCGTCACGCTGGTGGAGAGTCCGGAGGTCGGCATCATCGGCGTCGGCGAAGGCTCGACGCCGCAACTGCGCGCCTTTTTCCAGACGCTCGGCATCGCCGATGCCGACTGGATGCCGCGGGCCAATGCGACGTACAAGACCGGGATCCGCTTCAACGGCTGGTCGGATGACCCCGGCTTCGAAAGCTATTACCACCCCTTCGCGACCGAGGTGGATTTTAAGACGCAGCCGCAATTCGTATATAACTGCCGCGCGCGGCGGACGGGGCGTGATGTGCCTGCGCACCCCGACCGCTTCTTCCTCCCGCGACTGCTCTCCGACGAACGCCTGTCGCCGGTGCCCGGGGAGGGTTTCCCCTTCGATGTCGGCTATGGCTATCATTTCGACGCGCATCTGGTGGGGCAGGTGCTGAAAGATCATGCGCTGACACTTGGTGTCGAACGGATTGAGCGTCATGTCGCGCAGGTTGATGTCGGCGATGATGGCAACATCAGCGCCCTCGTCATCCGCGATGGTGATCGGATCGAAGGCGATATCTTCATCGACTGCTCAGGCTTCCGCGCGACGCTAATCCAGGAAGCGCTGGGCGAACGCTTCATCAGCTTTGCCGACAATCTGTTTAACGACCGCGCGGTTGCGATGCCGACGCCGCGCGATCCGGCCGGTATCAAGCCGCAGACCGAAGCAACGGCGCTGTCCGCCGGATGGCGCTGGTCGATCCCGCTGACCAACCGCACCGGTAATGGTTATGTTTATAGCGCGCGCTACATTGACGCTGACGCCGCCGAGACCGAACTGCGCCGGGAGCTGGGCTTGCTCGACGCCGATGTCGAGGCGCGGCATTTGCAGATGAAGGTCGGGCGGGTTGAGCGCAGCTGGGTTGGCAACTGTCTGGCGGTTGGCCTGTCGCAGGGGTTTATCGAACCGCTGGAGGCGACCGCGCTGCACATCGTGCAGGCAACCGTCGAAGGCTTCATCGCGGCCTATGAAGGCGGCAGCTTCACGGGCGAGCACCGCGACGAATTCAACCAGCGCATCGCGCGGCGCTACGATGGCATCCGCGACTATATCGTCTGCCACTATCGCGTGAACCGGCGCAGCGACACGCCATATTGGCGCGACAATGCCGCCAATGACAATTTGTCGGATAAGCTGAAAACTATGCTCACCGCATGGTTTCGCGGGATGGACATGGACGCGGTGATCGCCGAGCTGGGCATCGCGCCCTACTACGCTTCGGCGAGCTGGCATTGTTTGCTGAGCGGCTATGGCGTGTTTCCAGATGCCGCCAAACTGACGCCGCCGGGAAGCGACGTCGTCATTCACGACTTGGACGCAGTGGACGCATTCTTGCGCCGCTGTGCCACCAATTTTACCAATCACGATGCGGCACTGGCCGCGCTTTCCGGGGGATAAAGAACATGGCCGCACCCATTGCCGCGACGGCAAGCCCGCACAGCGACGAGGGCATCAACGCGCCCGGACTGCAACTGTTCGTCTTTGCGCTCTTCTTCGTGTTCGGCGGCATCACCAGCCTGAACGACGTCATTATCCCCAAATTGAAAGAGCTGTTCACGCTCAACTATTTGCAGGCGATGTTGATCCAGTCGGCCTTTTTTGCCGCCTATTTCGTGATCGGTCTGCCCGGTGCGGCGCTGGTCAAGCGGCTTGGCTACATGCGTTCGGCAGTGGCGGGGTTGCTAACGATGACGGCGGGGTGTTTGCTGTTCATTCCCGCGTCGCAGACTGCTATCTATGGCCTGTTCCTCTTCGCGCTGTTCGTGCTCGCAAGCGGGGTTGTGATCGTACAGGTGGTGTCCAATCCACTGATCAGCCTACTTGGCCCGGCGAAGACTGCACATAGCCGTTTGACGTTTGCGCAGGCGTTCAACTCGCTAGGTACGACGGTTTTCCCTTATGTCGGCGCGACGTTGATCCTTGGCAGTTTGGCTAATGTGTCGGCAGCCGAGCTGTCGGGTCCGGCGCTCGATGCCTACCGCACTGCGGAGACAGCGGTCATCGTCAACACATACCTTGGCCTTGCTGTCGCCATCGCGATTGTGGCGGCCGTCGTCTGGCTGTTCCGCAACGCACTGAAGGGCGAGCGACACGAGCAAAGTTCGATCACCGGCGGCTTCGCGTTGCTGCGCCAGATGCGCTTTGGCTACGGCGCGCTGTGCATCTTCCTTTATGTGGGCGCAGAGGTCGCAATCGGCTCGATCATCGTCAACTACCTGCAACTGCCGCGCGTCATGGGGCTCGACCAGCAGACTGCGGGCGAGATGCTCGTCTATTATTGGGGCGGCGCGATGGTCGGGCGCTTTATCGGTTCGGCGATCCTGCGTGTTGTAAGGCCGGGGCTGGTGCTGGGCTTCAACGCGGTGGCGGTGATTCTGCTCATCCTCATTTCCGCCAACAGCAGCGGCGAAGTCGCTGGGTACAGCATCCTCGCCATTGGCCTGATGAACTCGATCATGTTCCCAACCATCTTCACGCTGGCGTGCGAAGGTCTTGGCAGCCGCGCGGCCGATGGATCGGGGATTATCAACGTGGCGATTGTTGGGGGCGCGGTGGTGCCGCCACTGACGGGAGCCTTTGCCGATGCTTCGGGCAGCCTGCAGCTCGCCCTGATCATCCCGGCGGTCTGCTATGCCATCATCGCAGGCTTCGGCCTGTGGACTGCGCGGCGGGCGGTGGCATGTTCTATGACGTCCAGCAGCTCGGCGAGTTCGGCAACGGCGCCGTCAACGCGCCGCCATTCAGTCTGCGCCTCAGCGTCACCCAGCCCGAGGGACCCTTCCATGATCCGCAGGAGCTTCACCTGCCCTTCGAGCGTCATCTCGCCGACTTCGTCGAGAAAGATCGTACCTCGGTCGGCCAACTCGAAGCGGCCGATCCGCTGCGCGATGGCGCCGGTGAAGCTGCCTTTCTCGTGCCCGAACAGCTCGGAGTCCACCAACTCGGACGGGATCGCCCCGCAGTTCAGCGCCACAAAGGGTTTATCGCTACGCTGACTGCCCTGATGGATCGCACGCGCAACCATTTCCTTGCCGCTGCCCGTTTCGCCTTCCACCAGCACGGGGGCTTCACTGGCCGCCACGCGCTCCAGTTGCACCAGCGCACGGTGGTGGGCGGTCGATGCGCCGACGAGTTGGACGTTCGATGGTGGCGACATCGGTAGGCAAGTGGCCCGGGGCTGACGCGTGGTAACCCTGCCCCAGGCAAGCAGGCAACGTTTGGGGGATGGATGTTCGACCCTTCATCGGCCGCTGTAAATCTGCCAAGCTAGGGAGCGCCTCGTGTGACGGGCCTACGCGCGGGGCCGAGGCTGCGGTGGGTTTTGTGCGACCCTCGGCCGGTGAACCCGCATGCCATCCCAGCCCGTGCCATTTGCCCGCGCTGCCTGCGCCCGCACGCCACTTGCCTGTGCGCGCTGGTGCGGTCCACCTGGCATCACACCGAGGTGTTGGTGCTGCAGCACCCTCAGGAACAGCGCCAGGCGAAGAACAGCGTGGCCTTGCTGCGCCTCTCTCTGGAGCGCTGCGAGGTGCGGGTGGGCGCCCGGTTCACAGGCGCCGACCTGCAGGCC
>JAAUPH010000077.1 GCA_012035435.1 Sphingopyxis sp.
CGGCGATGCGCTGCGGCTGCGCCACGCGCTCGCGAGCGCGATTGCGACGGTCAATGCCGACCGGCTGTTTGCGGGACCGGCGAGCCGATGGTGGAAGCTGCCCGCGCAGGGGACGGTGGAGATTGATGGGGTGGCGGTGACGCTCACATTGTCAAATGAGGCCGAGCGGATCGACCTTAATCGCGCGAGCCGGGCGGCGATGGTGGCGGCGCTCGATCGATTGGCGATTGAACAGGCGGGGGGGATGGTCGGGGTTGAGCGCGACGCGCTGGTGCTGGCGATTGAGGCGCGGCGGGCGAGCGGGGTACCGTTTTACAGCGCGCGCGAGGTTGTTGGGTTGGTGCCGGGTGACGTGGTGCAGTTTGCGCTAAATCAGACCGAGGACAAGGTTGACGGGGAAGCGAGGGCTGCTGCCGCGCCCCCTCGGATCGCCGATTTCTTCACTGTTGCCAGCGGCCTTGAGGCGCCGCGCGGATCATCGGTTTTTGGCGCTTCTACTGAGTCATCGCAAGGCGATGCGATACGGGTTGTTGCTTGTGGACGTGTTTGGAAGCGGCGCGGCCGTGTTGTGGAGGTAGGAAGGTTTGCGCTGCGCCCATCGCCGGGGTGGCAACGCGTCGACGGGTGGGACGCTGCGATCAAGTAGCGCGTGAGGGATCTGAGAGTTTGTGTTTTGGGATCAAGTGAAGTGTCACGGTAACCCTGATCACACTGGCGCGCGATGATATGAGCTGTATCCCGCAGTCCGCCGTCTAAGGCGCGTGCCAATGCCGAGCTGCGCTGTCCAGTCACCAGATTCGATCCATCGGCTGGCAAGCGCGTGACTAAAGTGCTGATTTCCGACACCGATTTTGGTGTGCGCTGTCAAACCGCAACTGGTGAACGACCTCGTTGTTCTGCGGTGGAGGCTGACCGAGCGAGCGAGCCGACCACGTCGGCCAGCTGGAACCGCAAAAACTTTGAACAGAGATTGCTGCAATATGATGCATATGTCGCTGGCGGGATTTATTCGCAGCACCTTAAGCTCACCGCGCCGCTCTTAGTGCTGAATGTCCTGTCCGATGCCAAGCGAGTGGAATGGATGCTCCCGCTCGTGGCGCGGCGCTATCTGCTCGGGAACAGCTTCATGCTGTTTCAGGCATGGGAGGAGTTTGGTGCAGTGATTAGGCCGCCTGAACCCAAGCCAACTTGCTGGAATGTGTATGGTCAATGTGATGGGGGAAGTATTCTGCTTAGATGCAACATGACCGGTGGACTAGCTGAACGAAATATAATGGCGAAAGACTTCTTCAACAATCTGACACAGCAGAATGTAGCTGAACGTCAGTTCTAGATCGAGTGAATCAGGGACATGTGCATGTGTCACCGTAACCTTAACCAACCAACCAACCGTAGCCTGTCACTGTGATCACCTTGTAATCTCTAAGAAAATTAGTGCTACAATATTAATCTTCTAAAATATCACCAAATCTTTGAAAACTTTTTTTGTCTATTTTTAAGTAAGTCAGTTCGAAAAATTCAAATCCGTTATTTTCTTGATTTTTTACCCTAAATTCAACATCAAAAACAGAACTTTGCATTTCGGGAGCATGTGAAGGTAGGATGTAGTTCGGTATTATCCGAGTGTTTGGTGATAGTTCCAGAGCCTCTCGTATAATCGATTCTTCTCCACCTATTCTCAAAAGGGAAACGTACTCTATTATAGAGTTTTTTCTGGCTGAATTCTGAATCTCGCAGGACGTCGAAACGATATAGATCGTCGCATTTTCATTGCCATTCACAAGAATAAGTTTCCCCTTTCGATTCTCGAGGTCACCGCCCCAGCAAAAAGGTTCACTCAAATAATGCTCAGTACTTGGAACAATATGTACATCATTACTGCATCCAAAGAGCGCAATCATGAGGATCGACATCGACAGGAAGTAGCGCTTCAAAACGGTTTCCTCTTCTCCGTACTTATGGCTTCCTCAATTATTGGGCTGCAGTACTTTAATCCCACGCCGCAATAGCCCGCAGCGCGATACCGCACATAGCCTTCCCAGCTGCTATGCTCAACCGTTCCTCCTGGTGCGCGCCCGACCAAGTACTGTATCATAAAGGGACGTATCTCTGTAGAAATTCGTCCCAATTTTTCATTTCTCTGCCTGTCGTGCTGCACCTCATGTGCCAGTGTTTCCCCGGTCCTTCCTTCGGTCTTGGAAATCCGGTCGGTATCTAGGATTATCGTTCGAGTTGAGCCGTCATACTCGCCTCTGGCACCTGCTAGTTCGGTCTTGCCTTCCTTAATGGTGAGCCCGTTCCCATCGTTCTCACTGCCAAGAGTAGAAAGTATCTTGCCTAGCGCCGCGGCAGCTGCAGAACTGCGAGCGATGAGACTGCCTGTTTCTCGCGAAGCATAGTAGTCTCGAGCCGCACGAATTTCGCGCATGCCGGCCGCAGCAGCTGCACAATCTTTCTTACTCTCGCACTCATACATCCCCGTCGGATCCGTCCCATTAACCGGATCATTCCCGACATAGGCATAGAGATGCGGCCCATCGTCATAGCCGATCGGGTCGGTCTGCAGAAACCGCCCCAAAGTGGGCGAGTAGATGCGGGCTTTGTAATAGTACATGCCGAGCTCGGGGATCCAGGCTTGGCCGGTATATTGGAACCGACCGGTGTTGGCCGCCGCCGGAATGCCATATTCATCGTAAGCATTGATCGCCTGCATGTTGCCATTCCAGTCGGTCAGGGCGATCACGCTGCCCTGATGGTTGGTCTTGACCAACTTCGCCGCCGCATCAGCAACCCCAGAGCCTTCAAACCAGGCCAACGGATCGTCAGCACCCGACCCGTGGACATAGCGCCGCAGCATTGTGCCCGAGCCATTATATTCGGCAACCAACTCATCACCGTCATAAAGGAACCGCGTGACCCCTGCGCTGCCCCCCGATGTCTCATACAACCGCCCCAACGGATCATAGCGCAGGGATGCACTGGTGGCACCCGAAGCACTCACCAGGCGGTTCTCGACGTCGTAAAGATAGCTTGATGCGCCGTCGCTTGTCAGATTGCCGTTGCCGTCCGAGCTGAAGCTCGCAGGCCCGGCGCTGGCATATTGGTTGAGGCCGTTGACCGCGTAATTGCGATTGACACTGACCGCGCCCGTATAGGCGTAGGCGTCGTTACTCGTGGTCTGGGTTACCATTTGGGAAGCGGGGTTGTAGCCATAGCTCAAGGTAAGGTCATAAGAGGTTCCACCTATATCCTGCATCAGAGCATTCATTCGACCAACTGGATCATAGCCATAATATGTCCAGCTACCGCTTCCCATCGACGAACGCTGGCCGCGATTATTATATGTATAGACGGTCAATCCGCTTGGCGCATTGCGACCAATGACATTCATCCGATCCAGTCCGTCAAACCCGAAGGCGAAATGATTGCCATCCGGATGCGTCACCCGTGTTCGGTTGCCATTCCGATCATGTTGGTAAGTTAGCGTCCGGATTACGCCATCCATCCCAATCGCTGACGATGTAATTCGACCGAAGCCGTCATAGGTGAACGCCACGCCCTCTCCGGTAGAATAATCAAAACGGGCATAGGTCTGCAGACCGCGCAGGTCATAGCCATAATAGACATCGCGCGTGTGCGTCGCTGCAAGGCTTGCACGTTCGGGAACGACCTTCAATGTCATCCGGTTGAGCGCATCATATTGATAGGTCAGCACCGATCCGTCGCGCTTGCGCATGCTCGTCCGGTTGCCATTGGCGTCATAGCCATATTCTTCATAGTCTGCTGCATTTACCGCGCCGGGGTTAGTGGGTGTCGATGCGGGAGAAGGAAAGGTCCAACGAACCAGGCGATCGAGGCTGTCATAACTATAGGTTGCGCGGTTCCCGTTGGCGTCAAACACCTCGCTCAGCTTGCCGCTAGCGGTAAAGGAATAGGCGGCATAGCTTTGCTGGAGCGGCGTGCCCACCGCCCGCTCGATGCGGATTACGCGGCTGGCCGGGTCGTAAATGTTTCGGCTAATTCGGTCGGGACCCGCCGCGCCTGCGGCGGTATGCGTACAGGCGTCGACGGGTGAGGAACCGACCGAGGCCATGTTCATTCGCACTGCCGTGCAGAGGACGCGCCCCATATTGTCATAGCTGGTGTCAGTAACTGACACGGCAACATTGTCCGAACCCCGCTGTATTTGGCGCACTACTCGTCCGGCGGCGTTGTAGATATTCTCCGACGTGCTGAGGATTGTGAAGCCGGACCAATTTGCCGGGAGGACTGCCTCACTCTGCCAGTCCGCCAGTTCGCCGCTTTCGGTCCGGATCAATTCGCCTTGCGCGTTATAAACCTGACGGACCGCTGCAAACCGCAGCGGGCCAGGCCCATCGGGATCGGGCGCAATCGTCCCGCTGAGGCGGCCATCTATGTCATAGCGTTTCGCGTAAGTGTGCGCCGACGGCGCTGCCTGTGCAAACGCCGGGAGAGAGCCGGTCCACAGGGAAAACAGGGTACCGATCCCGAGCGCGCGGGTCAGATGCCTTAATGCGCCAAAGGAAAGCATGGGCAGCCCCTTTTCCATCACGGGCACGTCGAAAACCCGCTGGTACCTTCAGGACGTGTTTCGCTGATCCGGTTGCCCCGTTCGTCATAGCCATAGCAGATGCGAAGGATCGTCCCGTTCGCGTCCTCGACTATTCCGCGTAGCAGCAGATTATTTGGGCCGACGTCGGGGCCATATTCATAGGTGGTCACAACCTCGTCCGCTGTTCCGCCCACACAGCCGTTGCCCGAAGCAGCGGTGGTTCGGCAGCTCGCGCGCCGCGACAGCAGCCAAATAGCGGGTTCCGCCGTATAACCTCCGCTGCTGTTGCGAAGCCAAGCTGTCCGCTGGACATAGCTGTAACGTGTCTGCGGTCGGATGCCACTTGCATCTGGTGGCAAGGTTTCGGTCAGACGCCGCCGTGCCGGCCGGATCGTAAGTGAATTCGGTTTGGTTGCCTTTTGCGTCGACCTGCAGGGTCGGCTTGTCGCAGCGGCGCGCATCTCCCGGGCCGCTGCCGCAACCTGTCGGGAAAGCATTGCCTGGCGGGAAGTCGGGAAGATATGTTTGGGTGTAAACTAGGGAACCCGTCGGTATATTGGGATAACCGGGATAAACGCAGCATAATGTAAGCTGCGGATCATTGTTGGCAATGAACGGGCTACCGTCAATCAAGGTCGGTGTTGGCACCCCTTGCGGCCATGTCGATTTTTGCAAAACTTGACCACGATTGTTGTAGAAATAAAAATCGGCACCTTTGTTAGGATGTACCACAAGCGACGGCTGTACCGCGTGATAGTCAAACGTTATGTTGCCTGTCGTGACAACTTCATTGGCATATTTATAGTTGGTATATCCTGCAGGCGTTGACGCTCCAACCAATACACCGCGATCATATTGCAGCGTGGTCGCATTGCCAGCGGGATCAGTCATGTAGGTCCAACTGAACCGCGGTCGACCGGCGACAATTGGCACGTCAAGAATGTCGTGACCCAAATTATAGCTGTACGTCCAACTACCTTCGCCCGGTATCGTTTGCGAACGCACAACGTCGGGCGGCGCCCAAGATGGTGAAGGATCACCCGGTTGCGGCCCATAGATATTGCTAACGGTACAAGTCGAAGAATTCGGCTTTGTAATGCAAAGTGGGCCGCCACCCGATGCGTAGCCGGTGATTGTTACCACCGCGCCGGCCGGGTCGGTAATCGTCGACAGCTTGTTACCGCTGCCGTCATATCCATAGGAAGTTATAATTTGAGCGCCAGCGCATCCAGCCCCCAGCGGCAGATATGTCGTCGCGAGATTGAAGCCGCATGCCTGATTGATATTGCCCACCCCGTCGTAGGTCAAAACGATCGCAAAGCCGCGGCTGCTGCGGATCTGCCGCAGTCGCCAACTGCCATCATAGCTGTAATCAATGCGCGTCCCGTCCGCTTTCACGGTTGACATCAGCATGGCAATTGCGCCCGACGCCGTGGAAAACTGGTGCTGATCACCCGACTGCGTCGTTAGCGAATAAATCGCTCCGTTCTTAACCAACAACGTGCCACGCGCTGACTTGCTAAACGGCACGAAGTTTATACCATCCGGGAGGACTATGTAACGGTGGGAAACGCCTGCGAGAACAACTTTTCGATAACTTGTAGCACCTTGGTCAAGGTGAGTGGCGGATGCGAAATTGTGCGACCAACCGCTCTCGTTGGTGACGGTCCCAAAGAGGCGCGCACTAGTGGTCGCAGACGGAAAATCACCCCATGTCCGCGTGAGTTGCAAATCACCGATAGCGATATCCGTCACACTATGACTAAATCTCCCTGTCTGAAGATTCACCCCCAACGGACTGATGCTCAGTTGCTGTGGATATGCATAGCGCAAGTCGCGCTGCGCAGCTGCCGTTCCAGTTAATGCCAGAAAGGCCGCCAAACAGAAAACGAGATGCGCCGCAAAGGCCGTGACCTTAATCTGTTGGAACACCGCCACCCCCTCCACCCGCATCATCGTCGTAAATATAGACAGTCCCTGCAGAATCCATGATAACCGCGCCAAGCGAAGGCGAATGCAAACCCAATTGAAAATACTCATCGGGCTCGCCAATTGTGTCGTTGATCGTGAATATTTGGACAGTTTTCTGAGTTTCGCCCTGCTGAAACACCAGTGTGCCTGACACCGGAACATAGTCGCCCCCCGGCTGAGCGGTCCCCACCCACCCCCGCGGCGATAGCCAACACTCGCCACACCAATGCCGTTCGAGCGCGTCACAGTGAATGTCGCTGTTCCGCCCTCGTTAACGCCTGGCAAATCGTTGACCGCGAAATAGACTTCAAAGGCACCCGTCGGTGCCGGCGTTGGCGTCGGCGTTGGAGATGGCGCAGGCGCGCAATTGAGGGCCGCGCCCGTAACCGCAGAATTGTAAATCAATCGGTTTCCGGCGGCATCAAAGCAGATCGACCGCACTTGTCCGTTGTTAATTGTTCCTGATGACTGAACGGCAACAAGCCGCCCTAGAGCGTCATAAACATATGTCTGAGTTTCGGCGGCATTGGCCGCGGTTACGAACCCCATCACTGCACATGGGGACAGCAAACCTAGCAACTTAGACATCAGCGACTCCTCTGACTCGAAGCAGCATTACGGCCCTGTCAATTCGCCGAGGCTGTTGCGTCGGTAGAAGAATGTCAACGAGAATATTGTCCGGGTACAGTACGTTGCTCCGTAGCGACCGAAGTTCTGCAATACTGCATATGCCGCTGATTGCTCTTTCCTAAATTGCGGGCTGAACGGCGGGCTGTAATCTGCTTCATTCGGGTACAACTTCAGTAACGGCTCGCGAATCAGTCACGCGAGGCTACTCTTCCGCAAACCCCCGCTTCCCCCTTCTCCGCCACAGCGTGGCAGCATGTTCGCCTTGATCGCTCCTGAGCTTGTCCGCCATCCACAGCATGGCCCCGAACAGCAGGGCGCGATCATCATGGTGATGTCGATAAGCCCCGCTTTCGCCACCAGTCCGCCGAGCTCGATGAGCTGTTTCGTGCGCGCGCGCCGCGCGATCTGCCAGTCGCGCGTGTCGGCGCGGGCTTGCATCGCTTCAAGCCGGCGGCGCATGGCCAAGAGGCGGTGGCAGCTGGCCTGTATTGTTTTGAGCTGCTGTGCTGCTTTTGCGCGCACTCCCCTGAAAATAATCGCGCCCGCGCCGCGCCCAGCCCTCCCGTTTGGCGGGGTCCTTGGTTTCGGCAATGACGATCAGCGCGCCAGCCAGTTCGTCGATGGTGAGACGGTCGGCGCCGGTCGCGATGACGAGCTCGCCGAGCTGCTGCACCTTTCTGGCTTTGAGCCCTTTGGCGCGGGCGTCGAGCGCGGCGAGCTCGGCATCGATGTCGCGGGGTTTGCGCATGGGCAGAGTCTCCTGTGCTGGTGATGGAGCCAGTTTAGGATAGAGCCGCCAGTGGCGCAGCAGGGCTGCCGGGACGGGGCGGCACGGCATGGTCCCTCCCCGGAATTTTTCGGGTGAGGGCGCGCTTATACGTCGTGCCGACGTGCGCTGGTCCGCTGTATGGGCCTGTTTGCCATGGCGATCTATCACCTCTCGGTCAAAGTCATCAGCCGCGCCACCGGACGCAGCGCGGTGGCGGCAGCCGCCTATCGTTCGGCAGCACGCCTCCACGACGCACGGCTCGAGCGCGACCATGACTTTACGAACAAGGCGGGCGTGGTGCACAGCGCGGTGCTGCTGCCCGAGCAGGCGCCCGAGGCATGGCGCGACCGCGAGCAGCTCTGGAATGCGGTCGAGGCCGCCGAGAAGCGCAAAGATGCACAGCTCGCGCGCGAGGTTGAGTTTGCGATCCCGCGCGAGCTGAACCAGGCGCAGGGCATCGCGCTAGCGCGCGACTTTGTGAATGCAGAGTTTGTATCAGAGGGCATGATCGCCGATCTCAATGTCCATTGGGATATCGGCGCCGATGGCCTCGCCAAACCCCATGCCCATGTCATGCTGACCATGCGCGAGGTGGTGGTCGACGAGGCCGGCGAGCCGGGCTTCGGCGCCAAGGTGCGCGATTGGAACAGCGTCGCGCAAATCAACCGCTGGCGCGAGCGCTGGGCTGCGCATGTCAATGCGCGGCTCGCCGAGCTCGACATCGATGCACGCATCGATCATCGGCGGCTCGCCGAGCAAGGGATCACGCTCGAGCCGCAGGACAAGATCGGACCCGCCGCATCGCGCAGGAGCGCGCGCGGGCTCGAGGCCGAACGGCTTGAGGTCCTTCGCGGGGTAGGCCGCGACCTGCTTCACGCGCAGCGCGGCGAGCGGCGCGCAGGAGCTCTCGGGTGTGCTCGTCGATGCCGGTGCGGAGCGGTTGCTGTCGCGCGGCGAGAGCAAGGTGGATGCGACCACCATGCTGCCGCTGATCGGCACCGAGTTCTTCCCCGCCTCCGACGAGAGCCAGTTCCGCGTCTTCCTGCGCGCCCGATCGGGACCGGGTCGAGGAGACGGAGAAGATCATCGCCCGGGTGGAGCAGATGATCCGGCAACACCTCCGGCCCGGCGAGCTCAAGTCGATCGTGTCGACCGTCGGAATCCCCGCCGGCCGCTCG
>JAAUPH010000078.1 GCA_012035435.1 Sphingopyxis sp.
GGCGCGCTTGGCGGGCGGCGGCGGCGCACTGGACGCGGGAATGACCGCGCCGGCACAGGCAGACAGGCTGAGACCGGCGATGATGGCGAGGATCCGTGGCGGACCGCTGAGATTATACATAGTCGCCATCTACACATCGCGCGGCTGGCCTGCACCTGAACGAGGGTTGCTTTGCGACGAACGATTCTCCTGCCGCGACCAACGGTGGAGCAGGATTAGCGGCGCAGTGCCACGACTAGCCCGGCAATGGCAAATAGCCCACCGACAATCGACAGCGGGGCCCACAGATATCCCTCAACCACCGTTGAAAAGGCCATGGCAATGATGGGAATCAACACGCTGGTCCAAGCCGCCGGGCCTGGGCCGACCGCGCGGATGATCCCGAAATAGAGCGGGAAGGTGATCGCGCTGCCGATGATGCCCAAATAAAGCACGCCCATCATATAGGCTGGACGATTGTCCCACTGTGGCGGGCCCACCGTAACACTGGCATAAAGGGCCACCGCGAGCGCGCCAAAAAGCATTGCCCAGGCGAGCATGACGATCATCGATTGGCGGCGTGCAAATTGGCTGCCCTGCATCACATTGGCGACCGAGGCGCTCATGATACCTGCCAGTGTCAGAGCAGTTCCCAGCAGCACCGCCGCAGCACCGCGATTGGCGACGTCAACCTCATGCGCGATCATCATCACGATGCCCGCCATGGCAATGCCGCCACCTGCCAAGAAGCGCCGGTTTACAGGCGTTCCAAGGAAAATACTGCCAAGCAAGGTGTTGGGCACGATGAGCAGCGCAAACAGCACCGCGACCAGGCCCGAGGTAATATAGGCCTCGGCGCGGTAGACGAAGTTGAAGTTAAAGCCGAACTGCGCGATGCCCAATATCAGTGCGAACCCCCACGCCGGGCCGCGCAGCAACAACCTTTCGCGGCGGATCGCGGCGATAGCGAACATGGCGATGGCGGCGACGGCAAAGCGGTAGGTTACCGACCAACTGGGGGGCACATTGCTGAGCTGGTCGCGGATGACGATCCAGGTCGAACCCCAGATCAGCGTGACCAACACAAAGGGGATCAGCACCTGTGGTGCAAGCAGGCTGGGCGCAGCGCTCGTCACAAGGCAGCAATGGCTGCGGCCAGTGGCACCAGATCGGCCGCGGACTGATCCCAACTGACGACCAATCGCGCCGCGCCCTCGCCCCAGTCATAGAAATCATAGCCCGCCGCACGCAGCGCGGCGGCTTCGCCCGCGCTCAGCCGCAGGAAAATCTCATTGGACTCAACCGGATGCAGCAGCCTTGCGCCGCAGGCGCCGCCAGCACCGCTGCGCCCGCATTGGCCGCGCGCGCGTTGGTGAGCCACAGGCCGTCCTTGAGCATAGCCAATATCTGCGCCGCGACGAAGCGGCCTTTGCTGAGCAGATGGCCGCCCCGCTTCTTAAGCTCACGCACCCCCGCACCGCCGCTGCCGCCGAAGAAGACCAAAGCTTCGGCGAACATCGCGCCATTTTGGTAAAGCCGAACGAGAGCGCATCGACGCCCGCGCGCCATGTCACGTCGGCCGGCGCGCAGCCGACGTGCGCGACTGCATTGGCAAAGCGCGCGCCGTCCATATGCACACGCAAGGCGCGCGCCTTGGCAATCGCGCTAATCTCGGCCACTTCCTCGGGCCGCCAGGCGAGGCCATATTCGCTGGCATTGGTGATGCTGACAGCGGCTGGCTGCACCTGATGCACATCGGCACGGATCGTATTCAGCCGCGCGTCGAGCGCCCCCGCGTCGATCTTGGCCCCAGCGACCGGGAACGAGCAACAGCTTGGCACCGCCGCTGTAAAATCCCGGCGCGCCGCACTCATCGACTTCGATATGCGCTTCTTCATGGCACAGCACCGCCTGCCACGGCCGCGCAAAGTGGGCGAGCGCGATGCAGTTCGCCGCAGTGCCCGTCGCCACCCATATGACCTCGCACGGCGTTTCGAACAGGTCGGAGAAAGCGCTATCGAGCGCCTGCGAGAGTGCATCGCCATCATATGCCGTATCAACATGGTTCGCCCGCGCCAGCGCTTCCATCACCAGTGGATGGACGGCGGCGGCATTGTCGGAGAAAAGACGAACGGCAGACATGGTCAAATCCGATGCCCGCTCGGCACGGCCAGCGCAAGTCCCAGCTTACAATCCCAGCGCCGTGCGGATTTCGCGCCAACCCACGAGTTTGAAATTCTGGGCCCGGGGCGCATTCTGACCATCCTGCGCGACGAACAGGCCTTCGGGATAATCGGGTCCGAAATCACCGAGCTTCAGTTCGATCCCGTCAGTCTCACTGGTCGCGCCGAAGCGGCCATCCGCAATACGGAAACGACCAAGCAAGGGCAGCGGCGCAGCGGGATCATTGGGCACAGCAAACAGCGCATATCCGTTGTCACCCTGGCTCGACGCGACGAGCATCGAGCGCCCGCCGCTCTGGACGAGCGCCAGCCCCTCAACATCTGCGACAATCTGCTTGCCATCGGCGGGTGCCACCAGCGCACCGGTCACTGGCGCGCCTGAATCCGCGGCGAACCGCCAGATGCCGACATCTTCCTCGCCCACAAACAGACTGCGGCTGGCCGGATCGACGACACAGCCTTCGATCTGGGTCGCCAATTTCATGGTGCGGACGATCGTAGCGCTTGGCCCTGCGGTGCCCAGCGTCAATTCAATCTGGCGCACCGAACCGTCCTTGATCGCCGCGAACACGGTCAGGCGCTCACCGCCGCTGGCGCCCGGATCGATGCATATGCCATAGGCTTCCCCAGCCCCGCTCGCAGCGGTGCCCAGCGAAGTGAGCTTCATCGCTGCAGGATCAAGCCGGAACAGCGCCAGCTTTGACGCCTTCGGATCGTTGCGGTCGCTCGCCACGACCAAAATACCCGCGCCACTGTCAAACAAATCGACATTGTTGACCAGCCCGGCCGCCACGAAATGCCGCACCTGACCATCGAGCGAATAGACATAAAGCCCCGCCTTCTTGTCGGTTCCCACGATCAGGCTGGCGGCCGGATTGGCCGCATTGCGCCAGATCGCAGGATCATCGGCAGCATCGGCAGCGCGTGTGCCAACCGGCGCGGTTTCCGCCGCCGCCGTCACATTCACGGCCGGAAGCGCATTGGCGATACGAATTTCTACAGGGATTTCGCCGGGTGCACAGGCTGCCAGAATCAGGACGGCAAAAGCAACAAAGCTGAGTTTAGACATCGTCCAGTAGTGCCGCTGGCGAATGACAGAAAGGTGACACAGCAAGTGTCATCAATTTGCCAAGTACAAGTCACCGATTCGTCGTCGCTTCATCACCTCCCTGTCGCCGAGAACGCCTAGCCGCTCGGAACAGCCGCACAACCGGCCAAAACAGGGGTTCTCCACATGTCGATTCGTTCTGCTCGCCGCGCGCTGCTTGGTACCGTTCTGCTCTTGTCTCTGCCCACCGGCGTTTTTGCGCAGGAAGCCGTCAACGGCGAAGACGACACCGGGGGAGAGACCATCATCGTTACCGGCAGCCGCCCGATCGCCGAATCCGAGGCCGCCGCGCTCGCGGCACAGCGCAATGCGGACTCATTGGTCACCATCGCGGCGTCGGACTCGGTGGGCCGCCTGCCCGATCAGAATATTGCCCAGGCCGCCAGCCGCCTGCCCGGCCTTGCGATTGAACGCGACCAAGGCCAGGCCCGCTATATCAGCCTGCGCGGCGCTCCCAATTATTGGACCACTTTATCGTTCGACGGCATCAACGTGGTCAGCCCCGAAGGCCGTGACGCCCGCTTTGATTCGATCCCATCGGCCATCGCCTCGATGATTGTGGTGTCGAAGGCGGTGACGCCGGACATGCCGGGTGAAACGGTATCGGGCAACGTCAATGTCATCACCCGCTCGGCCTTTGACTACAAAGGCTTTCGCTTCGCCGGAAAGGCGGGCCTGGGCTTTGCCGAACTCGGTGACCAGAAAGAATATGAAGGCTCGCTCGTGCTGTCCGACCGCATCGCTGTCGGCAGCGGCGAACTCGGCATTGTCGTGTCGGCCAGCTATTTCGAACGCAACATGATTACCGACAATTTCGAAATCGACTGGGAACGGGTGAACCAGGACACGCGCCCGGGTGGCGCGCCGCGCTTTTGGGCGCGCGAAACCGAAAATAAGCTCTACCGCATTACGCGCCGCAACTGGTCGATTTCCAGCCGTTTCGAATGGCGTCCCGACAGCGACAACAAGATTTCCCTGCAGTCGATTTATACCATTTTCGAAGATGATGAAGCCCGCGACAATTACATCTTTGACATGGATGATCGTCAGGGCGATCTGGTCCCGAACACGGCGGCGTGCCCGACATCGGTCAACACCACCCCAACGACAACAGGCTATGCCGACATCTGCATCGGCAACACGCCACTCACCGGGACCGTCTATGGGATCGACATTAATCAACGCTCCACGCTGCGATATTTCCGCCAGTCGATCTATACCAACACGCTGTCCGGTGAGCACCGTTTTGGCGATGGCTGGACCATTAACTGGCTGGGCAATTATACCCAGTCCGAGGATGACCGGTCGGTCATTGGCGAGGCTCGCTGGGAAAGCCCGTCGACGCGCAACTTGCGCCCGACGATCAGCTATAATTTCACTGACCCGAACCGTAATACCCCGGCGCTCTTCAACACGGTCCAACTGACGGCGCCAACCCGCTTTACCGCGGGCGCGGCCGTGACGGCAATTGACAGCTTTGCCAAGCCATTGACGTCGCTGCGTGTGCTGGACGCGGTCGACACGACCGATGCCTATACCGCCAAATTCGTTGTCGCCCGCGACACCCAGCTGTTGGGCGGCGACGCCACGATCCGGCTGGGGTTCCAGTTTGACCAGCGGACCAAAGTGGCCGACGAACGGGAGATCGTCCTCAATACTGCGGCCCAATTTACGCAAGTGGGGATAGCGACCAATTACAACGATTTTTCTTTGAACCAGAATTTCCTCGGCGAACTACCGATGGGATATACCTTCCGCTATTTCGACAAGAGCAAGATGCGGCTGGCGTCGCAGGCGGCACAGGACGTCAACGCCTTTCGCCCGATCGTGGGCAACAACTATGATGTGCGCGAACAAATTTATGCCGGCTTTGCCATGGGCACGCTGCGCTATGACTGGGGCTCGCTGGTCGGCGGCGTCCGCGTCGAGCATATCAAGAACCGCGGGATCGCCATTGCTTCGGTCACCAATGCGGGCGTCACAACCACGGGGCTGGTGACCGCCACGTCCGACCAGACGCTGGCCTTCCCCAGCCTGCATCTGAATTACAATGTCGATGACACCAAGAAACTGCGCGTTTCGTTCAACAGCGGCGCCGCGCGCGCCGACTATGACCAGATGCGCCCGAACGTGACCATCAACGATGATGCCGACAGCATTTCGGGCGGCAATCCGGGCGTGAAACCTGAGCGCGCCTACGGCGTCGATGCCTATCTGGAATGGTATGTTCGCCCCCAGGGCTATTTGATGGCCGGGGTATTCTATAAAAAAGTACAGGACGTCCTTTATACCGAAACCCGCACATTCGGATCAAACGCGCTCGACAGCGGCGGGATCGACCGGTCGGGCTATAATTTCTCTGGTATCACCAATGGCGGTGACGGCCGCGTTTTCGGCGCCGAATTTGCGGCACAGCTGCAGCTGGAACCCTGGACCCAGGACATGGGACTGCCCGATTGGATCGGCGGCTTTGGCATCAACGCCAACGTGACGATCAACGACAGCCGGGTGACCAAACCAGCCACCGCCGGTGTCCCGGACCGCAAGGTGCGGCTGCCTGGTACATCGGACCTCGTCTACAATGCCGGGGTCTATTATGAAAAATACGGCCTTTCGATGCGGCTGCAATATCAGCGCCGGTCAAAATGGCTCGACGGAATTGCCGATACGCTGGCCGACGCGGGCGACGTGTATTGGGCGGCGGATGACGAGCTCGATTTCTCGGCGCGCTATGCCTTTAACGACAATTTCGAGATTTACTTCGATGCGTCAAACCTGCTCAACAATCCGGGGCGGCGCTTCTCCGATCCGGGCAATCTGCTGCGCGCCGGTGGCATCGCGGCGGAGGACCAATCCAATCTCACGATCGAGTGGGAACGCTTTGGCCGCCGCTTTGCCGCCGGGGTGCGCGTGACCTTCTGAGGTACGCCGTGCTCCGGCGCAGGCCGGAGCGTTGGGTGGCGAGCACCGTGCTTACCTTCCAGCGCTCCTGCATTCGCAGGAGGACAGTTTTTGTCACGCCTTGGTGAAGCGGATCGGCAGGCGTTTCAGCCCGCCGACGAACACCGATTCCACCCGCGCCGGTTCGCCCGCAAGTTCGATACTGGCAAGACGGGGGAGCAATTCCTCCATCAGAATACGCATTTCCATCCGCGCCAGATGCTGACCCAGGCAGACATGTGCGCCATGGCCGAAACTGATCTGCGGGTTGGGGTTGCGGTGCGGGTTGAAGGCGAAGGGGTTGGTGAACACGTCTTCGTCGCGGTTCGCGGAGACATAGTTTAGCATGAGCCAATCGCCCGCGCGGATCGTCTGGCCACTAATCTCCACATCCTCGCGCGCGCTGCGCATGAAATGCTGGACCGGGACGGACCAGCGGATCGCCTCTTCGATCAGGCCCGCCTTGTCGGCCTCGGCATCGCGGACCCGGTCGAGCAGCGCGGGCGATTTGGCGAGCTCCATGATCGCCCCCGCCGTCGACGCGCTGGTGGTATCATGCCCCGCGGTCGCGATGATCATATAATAGCCCGACAGTTCGCGGTCGGGGATTTGGGCGCCATTAATCTCTGCATTGGCGAGCACGGTGGCAATGTCGTCACGCGGATTGACGCGGCGGTCGGCGGTCAGCGCACCGAAATAATTTTCGAAATCGGCGATGACATAATTGAGCATCGCGATGGCTTGCTCAGCCGACGTAATCGCCTCGCGACTGCGGTTGAGTTCGGGGTCGGTCGGCCCGAACAGCTGCTGCGTCAGCATCAACATGCGCGGCTCGTCCTCACGTGGGACGCCCAGGATGTTCATGATCACCCGCAGCGGATATTCGGCAGCGACATCGCGGGCAAAGTCGCATGTCCCATCGAAGCTGAGCATCTGCTCGACCGTTTCGCGCGCGATTTCGCGGACGCGGGCTTCGACCTCTTTGAGATTCTTGGGCATGAACCAGCTCTGCGTCAGCAGCCGGTATTTCATATGGTCGGGCGCATCCATCTGCACCAGCGAGCGGATCAGATGGCCGTCATTGCCGGGCGTCGCCGCGCGCGCCCAGAGCCTCGCCCGCGCGGTCGGTCAGCACCGTCGGCCGCTCCCCGCTGGCAAAGCGCGCCGGATCGCGGCTGATCGCCATGACATCGGCATGGCGCGTCACCAGCCAAAAGGGGTCATGCTCCGGATTTTCCGCGACCGCGAGCGGCGCATTGCTTCGGGCCCAGCCAAGTTTGGCGTGGAGATCGTCCCACTGGCCGTAAGCGGCAGGGTTGATCACGGCACCGGCAATATCGGCGGGCAGGATTGGTTGGCTCATCTTGGTCCCCTCAATCTCGGTCTATTTGAACAGGCTGCCCAATATTCCCCGCACCAGGCTCGCGCCCGCACGGCCAGCGATCTGGCGGCCGATGCTGGTCGCGGCCGAGCGCGCAGCCGATTGGACCATCTTCTCCGCGATCCCGGGCTTTTCAGCCTCGCGGCGCGCTGCCGCCTCGGCGCGCAGCCGCTCCTTTTCTTCAGCCGCCTTGCGCTTGGCGTCTTCCTTGGCTTGCACCGCGGCGAGCTTGTCGGCCTCGACCTGCGCCTTGGCCTCAACCGCAGCGGCGGCGGCCTGTTCGCGTTTGGCGGCGATCAGTTCCTCGGCGCTTTCGCGGTCGACCGTCTCGTCATATTTCCCCGCGACCGGTGAGATCGACTGGATGATCGCACGTTCCTCGAGATCGAGCGGGCCGACCCGCGAACCCGGCGCGCGGATCAGCGTGCGTTCGACCGGAGACGGCGCGCCATCGGCCATGAGCACCGACACCAGCGCCTCACCCACGCGCAGTTCGGTGATTTCCTGTGCAACATCAACCTTCGGATTGGGGCGGAAGGTGTCGGCTGCGGCCTTCACCGCCTTTTGATCGCGCGGGGTGAACGCGCGCAGCGCATGCTGAACGCGGTTGCCGAGCTGGCCCGCGACATCCTCCGGGATATCGATCGGGTTTTGCGTGACGAAATAAACCCCGACGCCCTTGGAGCGGATCAGGCGAACGACCTGTTCGATCTTTTCCTGCAAAGCGGCCGGGGCGTCCTCGAACAGCAGATGCGCCTCATCGAAAAAGAAGACGAGCTTCGGCTTGTCGGGATCGCCTACTTCGGGCAGCGTTTCGAACATTTCCGCGAGCAGCCAGAGCAGGAAGGTGGCGTATAGCTTGGGGCTCGCCATCAACTTGTCGGCGGCGAGAATGTTGACATAGCCGCGGCCGTTGTCGTCGAGCCGGATCATGTCCATGATGTCGAGCGCGGGTTCGCCAAAGAAATGGTCGCCGCCCTGCGTTTCGAGCGTGAGCAATTGCCGCTGAATCGTGCCGACCGTCGCCTTGCTGACATTGCCATATTTGACCGTGAGTTCATCCGCATTTTCGGCGCACCAGGCGAGCATCGCCTGAAGATCGCCGAGATCGAGCAGGAGCATGCCCTGTTCGTCGGCCACACGAAAGGCAATGGCGAGCACGCCCTCCTGTACCTCATTAAGCCCCATCAGCCGTGCAAGCAGCAGCGGGCCCATTTCCGAAATCGTCGTGCGAATGGGGTGTCCTTGTTCGCCGAACAAATCCCAAAAGACCACCGGACAGTCGCGATAAGCCCAATCGGCCTGACCGATGTCGGCGGCGCGTTGGGCGAAAACTTCGTGGAGCTTGCCCATCGGGCTGCCCGCCATGGCAAGCCCCGCAAGGTCGCCCTTCACATCGGCGACGAACACCGGAACGCCGACCGCCGAAAAGCTTTCCGCGAGGCCCTGCAGCGTCACGGTTTTGCCCGTCCCCGTT
>JAAUPH010000079.1 GCA_012035435.1 Sphingopyxis sp.
ATTCTTCGGAGACCTTCATGGAATATCGACAACTGGGGCATTCGGGCCTCAAAGTGCCTGTGCTTTCGCTGGGTACGGCCACCTTTGGCGGTGGCAATGAGTTCTTTCGTGCCTGGGGTACCACGCAGGTGGAGGAAGCCACTCGTTTGCTGGATATTTGTCTCGAAGCCGGGGTCAACTTGATCGACACGGCAGACGTGTATTCGGCAGGTATGGCCGAGGAGATTCTCGGCCAGGCCATCGGCAATCGCCGCGATCAGATCCTGCTGGCGACCAAGGCCACCTTTCGCAGCGAACCAGGACCCAACGGGCTGGGTTGCTCGCGCCACCACCTGCTGCGCGCCTGCGAAGCCAGTCTCCGCCGCCTGCGTACCGACTATATCGACCTCTATCAACTCCACGGTTTTGACGCGCAGACGCCGATTGAGGAGACCCTGCGCGCGTTGGAAGATCTGGTGCGCAGCGGCAAGGTGCGCTACATCGGCTGCTCCAACTTTTCGGGCTGGCATCTGATGAAGTCGCTGGCGATTTCCGAGAAATATGGGCTACCCCGCCACGTGGCCCACCAAGCCTACTATTCGCTGGCCGGTCGAGAATATGAATGGGAGTTGATGCCGCTGGCGATTGACCAGAAAGTCGGCACAATTGTCTGGAGTCCGCTGGCCGGGGGGCGGCTGACGGGCAAGGTGCGGCGCAACCAGGCCCCACCGCCGGGCAGTCGGGTGAGTGTCTTTGCCGAAACCGCTCAATCCGGCGATGAAGAGACCCTCTACCGCACCGTGGACGTGATGGATGAAATTGCCGCCGAAACCGGCAAAACTCACTCTCAGATTGCCCTCAACTGGCTGCTCCAGCGGCCTACCGTGGTCTCGGTAATCTTCGGCGCCCGCAACGAAGAGCAATTGCGCGACAACCTCGGCGCGGTTGGTTGGAACTTGACGAAGGACCAGGTCGGCGCGCTCGAAGAGCTCGGCGTCGCCGATGACGTCCACGGCGCTGCCGCCGACGGGGGCGGTGCAGGCCGAGTTGCAGGCGCTCGACAAGGCGCTCGGCAAGCCCATGCGGCCGGTGGATGGCCATCGTCGGCGGCGCGAAAGTGTCCACCAAGCTCGATCTGCTGGGCAATCTGGTCGGCAAGGTCGATGTCCTCGTCATCGGCGGCGGCATGGCCAACACCTTCCTCGCCGCGCGCGGGGTGAATGTCGGCAAGTCGCTGTGCGAGCATGATTTGGTCCCCACCGCCGAGGCTATCTTTGACGCCGCGGACAAGGCTGGATGCACAATACATCTGCCCTATGATGTTGTTGTTGCAAGGGAATTTGCCGCAGACCCACCCAGCCTGCGCACCTGCAACGTGCATGAAGTTGCAGAAGATGAAATGATTCTCGACATCGGCCCTGCCGCCGTCGAAGCGCTCGCAGACGTCCTCAAAATCTGCCGCACGCTCGTATGGAACGGCCCGCTTGGCGCATTCGAAATGGCTCCCTTTGATGCAGCCACCGTCGCGCTCGCCCGAACGGCGGCGGCACTCACCCGCGACGGCTCGCTAGTGTCAGTTGCGGGGGGCGGGGACACCGTTGCTGCGCTTAACCACGCCGGAGCGGCTGCCGATTTCAGCTTTGTCTCGACCGCAGGCGGCGCCTTCCTCGAATGGATGGAAGGCAAGCCACTGCCCGGTGTGATTGCACTAGAGGCTGCGGCCTGAAACTACGTACTTAACGTTGGTTGCGTGCCCTTTTCCCTCCCGCTATGGCCGCGCGCAACATACGTATGCAGCCCACAAGGATTTCTCATGAATACCGCCGAAATGACTGCAAAAATCGCCGCTGGACAGGGTTTTATCGCCGCGCTCGACCAGTCGGGGGGCTCGACCCCGAAAGCGCTCAAGGGCTATGGTGTTGAGAGCGATGCCTGGTCCGACGAGGCCGGTATGTACGACCTGATCCACCAGATGCGCTGCCGCATCATCCGCTCGCCCGCCTTCACCGGCGACAAGGCGCTCGGCGCAATCCTGTTCGAACGCACGATGGACGGCAGCGTCGATGGCCAGTCCGTGCCCGCCGCGCTGCTAGCCAAGGGCGTCGTCCCCTTCATCAAGATCGACAAGGGCCTTGAGGACGAGGCGAACGGCGTTCAGCTGATGAAGCCGATGCCTGATCTCGATGCGTTGCTGACCAAGGCAAAAGCGCTGGGCGTCTATGGCACCAAAGAACGTTCAGTCATCAATTCGGCCAATGCAGAGGGTATCGCAGCTGTCGTCGAGCAGCAATTCGCCGTGGGTGACGCCGTGCTCCGCCACGGTATGATGCCGATCATCGAACCCGAAGTGAACATCAAAAGTGCGACTCGGGCCCAATGCGACACGATCCTGCGGGACGAAATACTGAAGGCTTTGGACGCGTTGCCCGAAGGGCAGCAGGTGATGCTCAAGCTGTCGCTGCCCGTTGTGCCTGGTGCTTTTGACGCGCTGGTTGTGCACCCCAAAGTGCTGCGTGTCGTAGCGCTATCGGGCGGTTTCCAGCGACTTGAGGCGTGCGTCGAGCTAGCTAAAAACCGGGGGATCGTCGCCAGCTTCAGCCGCGCGCTGCTCGAAGACCTGCGTGCGCAGATGAGCGACGCTGAGTTTGATGCTGCGCTGGGCGAAGCAATCGATGCGATCCACGCGGCTTCGGTTGCGTAAGCTGCTTCCGTTGCGACGCATCTTGGCATAGGTGGAGCTATGACCAGCCCTACCTGCCAGCTTTACCTTATCTCCCCGCTCGAGGTCGGCGGCGACTTTCCGGATAAGCTGAGGGCAGCGCTCGGCGCTGGTCCGGTCGCGGCCTTCCAGTTTCGGGTAAAAGGCATCGACCAGCACGAAGCCGCGCGGCTCGCCGCACCGCTGCAGGATATCTGCGCCGATCATGACGTTGCGTTCATCGTGAATGATGATGTGGCGCTGGCAAAACGGCTGAAAGCTGACGGCGTCCATCTGGGGCAGGGCGATGGCAACCCGAAAGAGGCGCGCATGGAGCTGGGGCCGGACGCGCAGATTGGCGTGACCTGTCACAGCAGCCGCCATCTCGCGATGGAGGCGGGTGAGGCTGGGGCCAATTATGTGGCGTTCGGCGCTTTTTATCCGACCACGACGAAGACAGTCGAACATCATGCAGAGCCCGAAATTCTGACGTGGTGGCAGGGGCTGTTCGAGCTTCCCTGCGTCGCCATTGGCGGCATCACCCCCGACAATGCGGGGCTGCTAGTGGAAGCGGGCGCCGATTTCCTGGCTGTCTCGTCCGCGATTTGGGCCGATCCCGATGGTCCGGCGGCGGCCGTCGGCAAGTTCCTCGCCGTCACGCAGCAGAAACGGGCGATCCTCTAACAGTCCGAACAGACCCGCAGCGGGCGGAGGGGAGGGTCGCGGTTTATCTGCGGGTCTGTCCATGACCGCCATATGCCGAGGCTCGACCCGCCAGTATTGGACAAAGCCGCCAGAAATGCCCGCGCTTGCGCTTTGTCCCGCGCGGCGCTACGGCCCAGCGCTGGAGCGCGCCCTTTGGCGGCGCAGCATCCATGCTCTTTCTTTCCTTATCCAGCGAGTGTGCAGCAATGAAGATCAGCGGTGTCGAAATCCGTCCGGGCAATATCCTTGAATATGAGGGCGGCATCTGGAAGGTCGCCAAGATCCAGCACACCCAGCCGGGCAAGGGCGGCGCCTATATGCAGGTTGAAATGAAAAACCTGATCGACGGGCGCAAAACCAACGTCCGCTTTCGCAGCGCCGACACGGTCGAAAAGGTGCGCCTCGACACCAAGGATTTTCAATATCTTTATGCCGAAGGCGACGACCTCGTCTTCATGGACAAGGACACGTACGAACAAATCACCATTGCCAAGGATATCGTCGGCGAAGCAGGCGACTTCCTGCAAGATGGCATGGATGTCGTGCTCGAATTGTGGGAAGAGCGCCCGATCTCGGTCGAATTGCCGGAGCAGGTCGAAGCGATGATCGTTGAGGCCGATGCCGTGGTAAAGGGTCAGACGGCATCGTCGTCCTATAAGCCCGCAATCCTCGACAATGGCGTCCGCGTCATGGTCCCCCCGCACATCGGCAGCGGCACGCGTATCGTCGTCAATGTCTATGACCGCGAATATGTGCGGCGCGCGGATTAAGGTCTGATATCGTGGCCGTATCGGGCATCATCACCGTCATGGAACGCGCCGCGCGCAAGGCGGGGTCAAAGCTGCGCCGCGATTTTGGCGAGATTGAACATCTGCAGGTCTCGCAAAAAGGTCCGGCGGACTTCGTATCGAAGGCCGACCAGGCCGCCGAGCGTACGCTGTATGACGAACTCACCTATGCGCGGCCCGGCTGGGGGTTTGTGATGGAAGAGGCCGGCGTGATCGAAGGGGAACCGGGCAAGCCGCGCTTCATCGTCGATCCGCTCGACGGTACGTCGAACTTCCTTCACGCCATCCCGCATTTCGCGATTTCGATCGCGGTGCAGGAACCTGCGCTCGGCGGCGGTTGGGGCGATGTGACAGCAGCGCTGGTGTATCAGCCGGTCACCGACGAAAGCTATTGGGCCGAGCGCGGTCGCGGCGCGTGGCTGCATGACCGGCGCCTGCGCGTCGGCGCGCGGCGACACCTGAACGAATGCCTGGTGGCCACTGGTATCCCCTATATGGCCACGGTGATTTCGCGCAGTGGAGCCGCATTTTCGGCGCAGTTGCGCCCGAAGTCGCCGGTATCCGCCGCTTTGGTGCCGCGAGCCTCGATCTCGCCTGGGTCGCCGCAGGCCGCTTCGACGGGTTCTGGGAGAGCGATCTCGCCATCTGGGACGTCGCGGCGGGCATGTTGCTGGTGCGCGAAGCAGGCGGTTTCGTGAGTGACTTTCGCGGCGGGGAGCGCGCGATCGAGCGCAGCGAATATCTCGCGGGTAGCGCCGCGGTGCACAGCAAGCTGCAAAAGCTGGTCGCGGGGGCGCTCAGGGGGAGCTGAACCCCTTGCCCACGCGGTGTGAGCAAGGAGCGCATTCCCTTAGTCGCCGTGGATATGTTTCTGAAAGGCGGTCATCAGCGCTTTCCAAGTGTTGACAGCCTCGCCGACATTTTCACGCGGTATGCCGTTAAAGTCGAGGTCGACGTCCATCTCAAGCACCGGATCGCCGCTATCGTCGCGATACGCCCGGGCAAAACGCTTATTTTCGTTCCAATCATTAAGCGTTTCGAGCGTGGTCTTTTTGGCGTCATTGAAGCCCATGTAAAATTGCAAAGTCGAACAATTGCGGTCGTCGTCATCTCAATTCATGAACAGTACCAGAAATTTGAGGCCGCTGTGCTTGCTCTCCAGATAGTTTGCGCTCTCGCCGCCATCTTTCAATTCTGTGGGCAGGCCTTGGCCTTCCAATATTTGCTTGATGACCGTCGGATCTTTTGCGCCAACTAGCTCCGCCTGTGCCGGAGCGGCTGTCATTGCCGCTAGTGCCAGCGTTGCACCGCCAAACCATTTTAGAACCATGAAAATCCCTCCCCCTTTTGGCCAATCGTGACCGTTTGCCTACCTTGCCTGCCTTTTGTGCGCGCACAAGCCCAAAGCGTCGGTGCAACGGCAAATTTCCCTGATCATCCGCTTGCGGGGCTGGGCGGGCTCGCCTAAAGCGCCCCAATATCCGGGCCATCCGGAGTCTTTCGTTAAGCGGGACAAGCGCCAAAAATGCTAGATCTATCGCAATATCTGCCAATCCTGCTTTTCCTGGGCATTGCGCTGGGGATTTCGACCCTGTTCGTGTTCCTGCCCATGGGGGTCTCTCGCCTGACCGGCGCGCATCAGCCTGACCCTGCCAAGCTCACCGAATATGAATGCGGTTTCCCTGCATTTGAGGATGCGCGCAGCCAGTTTGACGTGCGCTTTTACCTGGTGGCCATCCTTTTCATCATCTTCGATCTGGAAGCGGCGTACCTCTTCCCCTGGGCGGTCAGCCTCGACACGATTGGCTGGGCGGGATGGGCCACCATGATGGTGTTCCTCGCGGAACTTGGCATAGGCCTGGTCTATGCTTGGGAAAAGGGAGCTTTGGACTGGGAATGAGCAGCTCGATCATCCTCCCGCCGGGTTCCACCCTGCCGCCAGCCATGCCAGTTGCGCCGGGCACCGCGCCCGACGCTGACTTTTACAACGACTTGACCGGCGAAGTCGGGGACAAGGGCTTTCTCGTCACCTCGACTGAGGATTTGTTCGCCTGGGCGCGCACCGGTTCGCTGTGGTGGATGACCTTTGGCTTGGCCTGCTGCGCGGTCGAGATGATTCACGTCAACATGCCGCGCTATGACATGGAGCGCTTTGGCGTGGCCCCGCGTGCGTCTCCCCGCCAATCGGATGTGATGATCGTCGCGGGCACGCTGTGCAACAAAATGGCCCCCGCACTACGCCGCGTCTATGACCAGATGTCGAACCCCAAATATGTAATTTCGATGGGTAGCTGCGCCAATGGCGGCGGTTATTATCATTACAGCTATTCGGTCGTGCGCGGCTGTGACCGGATCGTGCCGGTAGACATTTATGTTCCCGGCTGCCCACCGACTGCCGAGGCTTTGCTCTATGGCGTGATGCAATTGCAGCGCAAAATCCGCCGCATGGGGACGATTGAGCGATGAGCCACGCCGCCCCCGTCATCGCGCCGCGCAAAGATTTGGCGAAGGAGCTGAAATCGGTTCTGGGTAAGGATATGCTGGCGCATGTCTTCGCCAACGACGAAGACAGCGTCGATGTCAAACGCGACGCTGTCGATGCTGTGATGATCGCGCTGCGCGACCGCATGGACTATCAACAGCTGATGGAAATTGCAGGGGTCGATTATCCTGACCGCGCTGAGCGGTTTGAGGTCGTCTATCACCTCCTCAGCGTCACCCGAAACCACCGCCTGCGCGTCCGTGTGTCAGCGAGCGAGGCGACGCCGGTGCCAAGCATTACAGGTGTCTGGCCCAACGCGGGCTGGCTCGAGCGCGAAGTGTTCGACATGTACGGCGTGCTATTCAGCGGTAACACCGACCTGCGCCGTATCCTCACCGACTATGGTTTTGAAGGCCATCCGTTCCGCAAGGATTTCCCGCTGACCGGCTATGTCGAGATGCGCTATTCCGAAGAACAGAAGCGCGTGGTCTATGAGCCGGTGAAGCTGGCGCAGGATTTCCGCAGCTTCGATTTCCTCTCGCCTTGGGAAGGCGCCGATTATGTGCTGCCCGGCGATGAAAAAGCGGGCGGGACAGGCGAAGCGGCGGGCAAGGGCGCTCCGACCCCGCAAACGGCCGATGCCGCGCGCAAGGACACCGCGCCCGTCAAAGCGCCGCCGCCGCCCAAGCCCAAGGTCACTGAATCAACCGCCGATACTGGCGCAGGTGCCGCGGCTAATAAGGCTGCGACCAAGCGCAGTGCGGGCACCGCCAAACCCCGCGCCCCCCGTAAGCCGAAGGGGTCGGGGGAATGACGAAGGATTATATTCCGGCCATGGCGAAGTTTGAGAAGGGAGTATCGGCATGACCGAAACCCAGACCATTAAACACCACGGCAGCGACATGTTCGACGGCTATCCGGTCGACACCGCCAACACGCCCGGCGATCAGGAAGTCACCAACTACACGATCAACTTCGGCCCTCAGCATCCTGCGGCGCACGGCGTGCTGCGGATGATCCTGGAGCTCGACGGCGAGATTATCGAGCGGGTAGACCCGCATGTCGGGCTGCTCCATCGCGGCACCGAAAAGCTGATCGAATACAAGACATATTTGCAGGCGCTGCCCTATTTCGACCGGCTCGATTATTGCTCGCCGCTGGGCATGGAGCATAGCTATGTGCTCGCCATCGAAAAGCTGCTGAACCTGGAGGTGCCGGCGCGCGCACAATATCTCCGCACGATGTTTGCTGAGCTGACGCGCATTTGCAACCATATGCTTAACATCGGCAGCCATGTGATGGACGTCGGCGCGATGACGCCGAACCTGTGGATTTTTGAGCTGCGTGAGGATTGCCTCAACTTCTTTGAACGCGCGTCGGGCGCGCGGATGCACTGTGCCTACTACCGCCCCGGCGGCGTGCACCAGGACGTGCCGGAGAAGCTGCTCGTTGACATTGGCGAATGGTGCGAAAAACGCCTGCCCGAACTCTTCGGTGATGCGATGAGCCTGGTGCTCGATAACCGCATCTTCAAACAGCGCAACGTCGATATCGCGACCGTCAGCAAGCAGGACGCGCTGGCATGGGGCTTTAGCGGCCCCATGATCCGCGGCAGCGGCATTGCGTGGGATTTGCGCAAGTCGCAGCCTTATGACGCCTATGCAAAGATGGATTTCGACATCCCCGTCGGCACCCGCGGAGATTGCTATGACCGTTTCAAGGTCCGCGTGGATGAGGTGTATCAATCGGCGCGGATTATCAAACAATGTCTGCGCGACATGCCGACCGGCCCCATCGCCAGCAACGACCGCAAAGTCGTGCCGCCCAAGCGCGTTGAGATGAAGCAGTCGATGGAAAGCCTGATCCATCACTTCAAGCTCTATACCGAGGGCTTCCACGTTCCCGCCGGCGAAGTCTATGTCGCCACCGAAAGCCCCAAGGGCGAATTCGGCGTCTATCTGGTCAGTGACGGCACCAACAAACCCTATCGCTGCAAAATCCGCCCGACGGCGTTCTCGCACCTGCAAGCGATGGACATGATGTGCAAAGGCCACATGCTGGCCGACACAACCGCGATCATCGGCGCGATCGACGTAGTGTTTGGGGAGTGTGATCGGTGAATAATTTTGGTCTGATTGGACGTGTCTTGATTGTCATTGGGATGGCCATGACGGTTGCCAAATGGTTTTTTGGCGTTGATGTGATTGAGCGATGGAATCTCATACCGTTGGTTTCAGGTTTGGCGCTGACATGGGCGGCCCGATCGCGGTCGAAAGAAGCGCCGAATGGCTGACGCACCCACCATCCCCGACGAAGCCGAAGTCCGCGCGCGCTGGGGCGATTTTGCTTGGACGAGGGCCAATGCGGCGCAGGCCGCGGCCATAATCGCGCGCTACCCCGCCGGGCGG
>JAAUPH010000080.1 GCA_012035435.1 Sphingopyxis sp.
TGTTGAGCCAATGGCTTCGCGTCACCCGGTGACGGGGCGTGTGGTGTGGGAAGGCCAGGCCGCCAGCCGTGCACAAGTGAAGCGGGCGATTGCCAAAGCACGTGAGGCCAGCGAATCATGGTCTGTCCTCGAAGTGAGTGAGCGCATCCAGCTTGCACGCAAGTACGCGGAGGTTGTTGAAAGCAAAGCAGATTTGCTGGCCAAAACAATTTCTGAGGAAACAGGCAAGCCGCGCTGGGAAGCACGGCAGGAAGCGGACCTTGTAAAAGCCAAGGTCGCGGTTTCTATCGAAGCGATCGAACAGCGGACCAGCTCGCGCACCCTTGAGTTGCCCGGCGGTGTGGGGCGGACGCTGTATCGCCCGCTGGGTGTCGCGGCGGTGCTTGGGCCGTTTAACTTTCCTGCGCATCTGCCCAACGGTCACATCGTCCCCGCGCTGCTTGCGGGCAACACGGTGGTCTTCAAGCCCAGCGAGAAGTCGCCCGCGACCGGGGCCTTGCTCGCGGCGATGTGGGAAGAGGCGGGCCTGCCGCGCGGCGTGTTGCAGGTGGTGCAGGGCGGGCGTGACACCGGGCAGTCGCTGGTGGAAGGCGATGTGGACGCTGTGTTTTTCACCGGCAGTCACGCAGCGGGCAAGGCGATCCACCGTGCGCTGGCGGCCGGCCCCAGGTGCTGCTGGCGCTGGAGATGGGTGGGCATAACCCGCTGGTTGTGCATGGTGTCAAAGACCTGGACCGCGCTGCGGAGTTGATCGTGGTCTCCGCGTTTATCTCGGCGGGCCAGCGATGCACCTGCGCCCGCAGGCTCATTCTCACCGAGTCGATGGATGTCTCATTGCTGCTTGACCTTGTGATGAAGCTGATGCGCAGCCTGCGTGTCGGGGTCGATGGTGAGGCGGGTGAGGTGTTCATGGGGCCTGTGATCTCACAACAGGCAGGCAGGCAGGTGCTCGCAGCGCAGGAGTCATGGCGGCAGCGCGGCGCGGTGCCGTTGATCGAAGCGGTGCCGCTCGAAGGCTGCGATGCACTGCTCTCGCCGGGGTTGTGGGACACGACGCATATGCGGCCCCGCGACGACGAAGAAGTGTTCGGCCCGCTGCTCCAGGTCATCCGTGTGCGCGACTTGGCCGCGGCCATCAACGAAGCCAACTGCACCCGCTACGGCCTCGCCGCGTCACTTTTATGCGATGACCCCGGCCTGTTTTACATCTTTAGCCAGCAAGTTCGTGCGGGTGTCATCAACTGGAATCAGCCGACGACCGGCGCGAGTGGCAGGCTGCCCTTGGCGGCCTGGGCGCATCAGGCAATCATCGCCCCAGCGGTTTTCATGCGGCAGATTACTGCGCTGATGCCGTGGCGCAGGCCGAGTCAACGTCGATGCGCAGCACAGGCCTGTTGCAAGGACGCAGGCAGGAGAACCCCGCGTGAACAGCGGCGACACTATTGAATGCAACTTCGATGGCCTCGTGGGTCCGACCCACAACTACGCGGGCCTCTCGCGCGGCAACGTCGCGTCGATGACGGCGCCTGCCATGGCTTTGGCTCTTGCAGCTTGTGGCGGAGGCGGTGGTAGCAGTGGCGAGGGCAGCGCTTCGCCTGCTCCGCCGCCTGTTGCGGTCGTCAAGAAGCCGACGAGCGACGCAGAAGCGGTGCGTTTTTTGAACAGATCGGTGTTTTCGGCCAGCGCCGCAGAAATCACCAGGGTCAAGGATGTCGGCTATGTGAGCTGGATTGATGCCGAAATGGCCAAGCCGATCGGTGAGTTGGGGGTCAATGCCTATACGCGGATCGGCGGCGAAGATCTTGCGAACGACGATCCTTCGACGACAAATTTCCACACCCAATTGATGTGGCAGCAGCTTCTGGACAGCAATGACCAAATGCGCAAACGCATGGCGTTCGCGCTGTCAGAATTTTTTGTGGTCAGTGCCAATGGTGTTGACACGATCTGGCACGGCCTTGGCCTTTTGCATTATTGGGACATCCTCAACAAATATGCTTTTGGCAATTTCCGCGCTTTGCTCGAAGAAGTGACGCTCAACCCGATGATGGGTCAGTATCTCAGTCTCAAGGGTAGTCAGAAGGAAGATGCCAAGACGGGGCGGCGCCCGGACGAAAATTATGCCCGTGAAGTCATGCAGCTGTTCACGATCGGGCTGGTCGAACTGAACAATGACGGCTCCGTCAGAAAGGACGCCTCCGGAAACCCCATAGCCACATACAGCAATGACGATGTGACGAATGTCGCCCGCGCGCTGTCGGGCTGGGACTATCAGGTTCTGGCTGATGAACAATTGAAGGAATACCCCTGGTTCGCGCCGGCCTATGTGAAACGGCAAATGACGTCGGACCCGCAGAAAATGCCATATACTTGGTCGACGCGGCCCTCCGAGCATTCGATGCTGGAAGCCAAGTTTCTGGGCACCACGATCCCGGCGAATACCGACGCGATCCCGGCGCTGAAAATCGTGCTCGACACGTTGTTCAATCATGCCAACACGCCCGTGTTCTTTTCAAAGCAGATGATCCAGCGGCTGGTCACCAGCAACCCCAGCCCGGCCTATGTCGATCGTATCGCCAAGGTGTTTGCCAATAATGGCCAGGGCGTGCGCGGCGATCTGGGGGCCGTTTTCAAGGCCATATTGATCGACGAAGAGGCGCTGTCTGCGTCCGGTTTGACCAGCCAGACGTTCGGCAAGGTGCGCGAACCTTTTGTACGATTTGTTCAATGGGCGCGCACCTTCACACTCAAAAAACCGCCGTCGGGCAAATATGACTTGTACGACACCAGCCAGCAGTCAAATTCGCTGGGGCAGATGGTGTTTCGTTCCCCGTCGGTGTTCAACTTTTTCCGCCCGGGCTATGTGCCCGCCGGCACGGCCATCGCCGACAACAAGCTGGTCGCGCCCGAGTTTCAGATCGTCAATGAAATCTCGACCATCGGCTATGCCAACTTCATGCACTCGGTCGTGACGAACAAAAACAACCCTAATCTGGAACCCGACTACAGCGCGGAAATGGCCATCGCCAATGACAGTACGGCGCTGGTCAACCGGATCGACCTCATCCTGTCCGGCGGCCAATTGTCGCAGGCGAACAGGGACCGGATCAAACAGGCGGTCGATTCGATCACGCTGCCCGCCACGAACGATGCCGATGCGCGGTTCAGCCGGGTGGCGGCGGCCATCATGCTGACGATGGTGTCCCCCCAATATCTCGTTCAGAAATAAGGAACGTCCAAGATGCATATTAGCAAGCTGGATGAGTTGCATCGCCGCGCCTTCCTGAAACGGTCGGCGCAATTGGGGGCCATGGGTGCTGCCGCGCCTTTCGCCATGAACATGTCGTTGGTCAATCAAGCGGCAGCATTCACCGGCGGCGGCGGATATCAGGCGCTTGTTTGCCTGTTCCTGCTCGGCGGCAATGATCATGATGATACGCTGATCCCCTATGATGACGCAAACTATAACTTGTACAACACGCTGCGCGGCGGCGGTCCGGCGCAGACGGCGGGCGGGCTCGGCGCGGGCCAGAGCCGATCTTGCCGCGACGGTGCTGAACCCGGTCGTTGCGCAAACGCTGACCAACAATATCCAATATGCATTGCATCCGGCGATGACGCGCATGAAGGCGCGGTGGGACCAGCAACGGCTTGCGACACTGCTCAACGTGGGGACGCTGATCCGCCCGACGACGCTGGCCGAATATCGCAGTCCGAACCGTGCGCAGTATCCGCTGCCCTTCGGCCTGTTTTCGCACAATGATCAGCAGAGCGTTTGGCAGTCCTCCGCGCCCGAAGGCGCGACGTCGGGCTGGGGCGGTCGTCTGGCGGACATTGCGCTGTCCAGCAACACCAATTCGATCTTCACGGCAGTTTCCGCAGCTGGGAACAGCGTCTTCCTGACCGGACAATCCGCGATCGCTTATCAGGTCAGCGGCAGCGGTGCGATCCGGCTACGCAACGGCAGTACGCGGGTGGCGGGATCGACGGTCGCCTATGACATGATGCGCCAGATCATGATGCAACCCGATCCGAGCAGCCATATTTTTGAAGGCGAATATAACCGCGTCGCCAAGCGGTCGATCGATTCTGAAGCGGTTTACTCGGCTGGCATCAACGCCGCCACGCTGAACACGCCCTTTGCGCAGAACGGCAATACGTCGGGTATCGCTGCACAGCTGCGCATCGTTGCCCGCACGATCGCTGCGCGCCAGGCACTGGGCGTCAATCGTCAGGTATTCTTTGTCACCATGGGCGGCTATGACCATCATGACAATTTGATTGGCGGCCACAACACACTGCTTGGACAGCTCGATTTCGCCATGGACGCATTTTATCAGGCCACCGTCGAAATGGGTATTGCCGATCGGGTAACGCTGTTCACGGCGTCGGATTTCGGCCGGACGTTGAGTTCGAACGGCGACGGCACCGACCACGGCTGGGGCGGGCACCATTTCGTGCTGGGCGGCGGGGTCCGGGGCGGTCGTCACTATGGCGTCGCTCCGGAAATTTCGACCACAGGGCCGAGTCAGGTTGGCCAGGGCCGATTGCTTCCGACGACGTCCGTCGACCAATATGGAGCAACCCTGAGCAGCTGGTTCGGCGCGTCGGCGGGAGAATTGCCAACGCTGTTCCCCAACATCGGCAATCATTCCGGCACGAATCTCGGCTTTTTCGGCTGACCTCGAAAGCGCCGATAACCGGGCTTGATTAAAGCAAATTTAACCAACGCTGTTTAGCGATAGCGTGATGTTTCGCCGGTTTCGCCATCGTATGATTTCGTCGTCGGCGCTTTGTGTCGCCGCAGCGATTGTCGCCTTTGCGCCGCAGGCCCGCGCCGATGTTTTCGAACTCGGCAATGATGGCCAGTGGCGGCAGATCAACCAGCCCGTCTTCGACATCTCCGCAGTTGCGCCCCGCGACGTCGGCGCATTCCCGGACAGCCTTCCCCCGGTGCGGCTGGCCGCGCTTACAACCGTGGACGAGGCTGCGGTAAACCAACCGGCTATTGCCGCAACGCCAGCAGCGACAAGCGGCCCGCTCGCGCCGCTTATTATCGCAGCGGCCCGGCAATATGGGATTTCGCCTGCACTGGTCGATGCCGTGATGTGGCAAGAATCACGCTATAATCAAAAGGCACTGTCCAGCGCGGGCGCGATCGGCCTGATGCAGCTGATGCCGGGCACTGCGAAGGGGCTTGGCGTTGATCCCAACGACCCGTGGCAGAATGTCTTTGGCGGGGCAGCCTATCTGCGCCAGCAGCTTGACCGCTTTGGCAACAATGTGCCGCTGGCGCTGGCCGCCTATAATGCCGGGCCGGGCGCGGTGGCCAAGCATGGCGACATCCCGCCCTACGCCGAAACCCGCAACTATGTCAGCGTCATCATGCGGCGCTTGATGAGCCAAACTCCGTGAGAGGAATGATGATGCGCAAGCTGTTGGCAACAATTGGTGCGGCTTATGCTGCGCTGGCCGCTTCGCCCACTGTGGCGCAGACCATGGGCGCCAGCCCGCCAGGATCCGGCCCCATCAACAATGCGCTGGGCTGGATCCAGGGGACATTGCTTGGCAATCTTGCGACCACCGCGGCGGTCATTGCGGTAGCAGCCTGCGGCTTCATGATGCTGACCGGCCGGATGAACTGGAAATTTGGCGCCACCGTGGTCATGGGCTGTTTCGTGCTGTTCGGCGCGACCGCGATCGTTGCCGGAATCCAGTCCGCCGCAGCGGTTGGTTGAACGGCGATGAGCGCGCTCAACCGCACACCGCTGTTTCGCGCGCTCGCGCAGCCGCAGATGTTCGGCGGCGTGACCTATAGCTATTTCATTATCAACGCGGTGGTGACGACGGAGATATTTCTGATCACCCGCAGCTTCTGGGCGATCCCGGCTGCGCTGCTGATCCACGGCATCGGCTATATGGCCAGCCTCAAGGAACCGCGAATTTTCGACCTGTGGATCATGAAGGTCAGCCGTTGCGGCCGGACCAAGACCCACCGGCTGTGGAAGTGCAACAGTTACCGCGCATGAAAAAGACAGCGCAGCAGGATGTGACGAAACTGGCGGCGGCCGATCCGGCGGCCGGCGATCGTTTGCCGTTTGCCCGGCACCTCAACGCACAAACCATCGAAACCCGCGGCGGCGATCTCGTTCAGATGATTGCGCTCGAAGGCTATCCGTTCGAGACAGCCGACACCGACACGCTCAACCAGATTGCCGCAACGCGCGACATCATATTTCGCGGGATCGCTTCATCGCAGCTGATCCTTTACTGCCATGTGGTGCGCCGCCGCGTGGTCGCGGACCTTGCGCTGCAGCAGCCCGAGGGGCTCGCACGCCAGATTGACGAACAATGGCGCCAGCAATTGGCGAGCCGCAACCTGTTCGTGAACGACATCATCCTCACGCTCGTGCGCCGCCCGGCGAGGGGCAAGGTTGGCTGGCTAGAGCGCCTCGCGCGCAAGATGCGCGGGCTCCAGAAACATTCGGCGGAAGATGATGCTGCGCAGATCCGCGATTTGCGCGAACTGGATGCGGCGCGCATCAACCTGTCGGCAGCACTGGGTCGCTATGGTCCGCGCCCGCTGGGGCAATATCACAGCGGCAATGGCGACCTGCGCTGCACGATGATGGAGCATCTGTCGTCCATCTATAATGGTGAGAGCCAGCCGGTGCTGGTACCGCAGGGCGACCTTGGCCACTATCTGCCCTATAAACGCGTCAGCTTTGGCATCGACACGCTCGAGCTGCGCGGTGTGGTGCATGGCGGGAACCGGCTGGGCGCCATCATTTCGATCAAGGATTATCCGGCGGCCACGGCGCCGGGGATGCTCGACAATGTGCTGCGCCTGCCGCACGAGTTGACGCTGTCGGAAAGCTTTGCCTTTGTCGACCGGCAGATTGCCGATGAACGCATGGCGCTGTCGCTGCGCCGCCTGCGCGCGGCGTCGGACGACACGATCACCTTGAAACAGGGATTGATGGCAGCACGCGACGATCTGGTCGCAGGCAATGCCGCCTATGGCGAGCATCATATGACGGTGCATGTCCGCGCGCGCACGCTCGACGAACTCGACCGCGCCGTCGCCGATGTCCAATCGGCGCTGGCCGACACCGGCGCGATTGCGGTGCGCGAAGATTTAAACCTGGAGGCGGCCTTTTGGGCCCAATTCCCTGGCAATGCGGATTTCATTGCGCGCAAGGCGATGATCTCGACCGGCAATCTGTCCAGCCTGATGTCGCTCCACAGCTTTCCCGCTGGCAATGTCGCGGGTGGCCCATGGGGCGAGCCATTGACGGTGCTGGAGACGACGTCGAGCACCCCCTATTTCTTCAACTTGCACAATGGCGACCTTGGCAACTTCACGCTCATCGGCCCGTCGGGTTCGGGCAAGACCGTGGTGCTGAACTTCCTCGTTGCGCAGGCACAGAAATTTGCACCCCGCACCTTCTTTTTCGACAAGGATCGCGGCGCAGAGATTTTCATTCGCGCAATTGGCGGCCATTATGATGTGCTGCGCCCCGGCATGCACAGCGGTTTCAACCCGCTGGCCTTGACCGACACTGCCGAGAACCGCGCTTTTCTGCGCGGCTGGCTGGCGTTGCTGGGTGCGCCGGCAACCGGGCCAATCAGCAACGAGGATGCCGCTCTGATCGCTGATGCGGTTGATGCCAATTACGACCAGCCGGTCGAACATCGCCGCCTGCGCTATCTGGTGGAGCTTCTTTCGGGCGCGATCCGCCCGACCCGCGGCGACCTCGCCTCGCGGCTTGCCCCGTGGCACAGCGCTGGCGAGCATGCCTGGCTTTTCGACAACGCGGCCGACCGGCTTGATATCGGCGAAGCCACCATCGGGTTCGACATGACGGCGTTGCTCGACAATCCGGCCCTCCGCACGCCCGCCATGTTCTACCTGTTCCACCGCGCCGACGAACGGCTGGATGGCCGTCCGTCCGATGATCGTCATCGACGAAGGGTGGAAGGCGCTCGACGATGAAATCTTTGTCCGCCGCCTCAAAGACTGGATGAAAACCGTGCGCAAGCGCGGCGGCGTGGTGGGCTTTGCCACCCAAAGCGCCGCTGACGCGCTGGACAGCAAGATCGCCAGCACAATCATCGAACAGGCGGCGACGCAGCTGTTCATGCCCAATCCCAAGGCGCAGGCGCGCGACTATATCGATGGCTTTGGCCTGACCGAGCATGAATATCAGTTGGTCCGCGGCCTACCCGATCACCTGCGCTGCGTGCTGATCAAACAGGCGAATATGAGCGTGGTCGCCCGGCTCGACGTGAGCGGAATGCCCGAGATCCTGACCATTTTGTCAGGCCGCGAGAAAAGTGTGCGGCATATGGACGATCTGCGCGCCGAACATGGTGATGATCCCGCCGAATGGCTGCCGCAACTGGTCAAGGCCGCACAAAAGGGCCCCCGTGCGCTGTGGGAACGGGACGCTGCCTGATGGCCTATTGCCCGACCATCGACCCTGCGACCGGCACCGCACAGACCTTGATCCAGTCGGTCAACTGCTATGTCGAGACGAGCGTCGCGAACAGCTATGGCGCGCTGATGGGGCCAGGCGGCGGGCTGAAGGGCGCGTTAACGGCGGCGCTCATCATCTACGTCGCGATCCTTGGCTATCGTTTCATGCTGGGCCGTACGCAATTGTCGATGGGCGATCTCGTCCCGCGCATGTTGCTGATCGGGGCGGTGTTGGCGTTGACGACCAGCTGGGCGACCTATCAAACTTTGGTCTATGACGTGCTGACCGATGGCCCTGCGGAAATCGCCGAAATGGTGACGCGCGGGCAAGCCCCCAACCGCAGTGTTGCCGAACGCGTCGACCGGGTGTCCAAGCAACTGACCGATGTTGCCAATGACTGGGGCAAAGGGCCGCTCGGCATCGTGGCTGCCGTCGGGCCGCAATCGAGCATTGCCGATGCCGCCAACGCCGCGCGTCGCCAAGGCCGAAG
>JAAUPH010000001.1 GCA_012035435.1 Sphingopyxis sp.
GCGACCGTGGTGGGACGGATGGAAGCGGGGGCGGGGCGGTTGCGGGTGGAGTGAGTTTGCGCAGCGTTATTCGTCAGCGAGACCGCAAGATTTCCGCAATCAACGTCTGCGATAGGTGATAGTTCACCGCAGTCAATGCGGTAACGCAGGGTTTTACGCGATCAATCAAACGCTCGCGTTTGGCCGGCAACAGCACACCCGCGACGCCAATTGCGTGCACGCCCATGCGCTTGGCTACGGCGCGCCCGAGTAGATCGTCCATCAACACGCCACAGCCGAGGGTTTGGGCGAGCGCGACCGCTTGTGCCTCTCCCTCGTCGATTTCGATCCGCACGCGTTGAACAAAGTTGTCGTCACGATCTTCATGCACGTGCGCATGCGCCGCTGCGAAGTCGCGCACAGCAGGTGCGCCAGCGAGTGCAATATTGTCGGTTGCTTCGCGTAACACATGCGACGGAATATGAATCTCATCGAAGAGCGCTGACAACAGCGGAAGCTGCTTGATTTTGGCAAGCGCAATTGGCGGTCCCGCATCGGCGACGATGACCTGCTTCATGCGAAGCGCATACAGTTATCGCGCGAACTGCGTAAGCTCGTCCGTGAGTTCGCTTGCGGGGTAATCGACAACGGGTATTTCGAGTTGCCCAAGCAGCTCGGTGAATTCAAGCCGCGACATGCGAGCCACGCGCGCGGCCATACCCAGTGACAAAGCCTTTGAATTGAAGAGATTGACCGCCAGCGCGACATGCACCGCCCAATCGCTCCGCCCCTCACCATATTCGCGGGTGCCATCGACTGGATCGATGATCCACACGCGCCGGGCGGTCAGCCGCGCCGCGCTGTCGGCCTCTTCCTCTGACAAGATCATGTCATCGGGCCGCGCATCGCGCAGCGCCGCCATCAACCACGCATTGGCCGCCTCGTCCCCCGCCTTGCCCACCAATCGGGGGTCGCCCGCCCACTCGTCGCGCAGGGTGAGCAATATCTGCCCCGCCTCATGGGCCAGATGCGCGGCAAGGTTGGCATCCGTCATTGCATCGGTCACTTCAGCGGCATCAGATATTGGACGATATGCTGCGCCGCCTCCTGCGCCGTCATCTCGACCGTGTTGACGCGGATCTCGGGCGCTTCGGGCGGCTCATAGGGGCTATCGATCCCGGTGAAATTCTTGATCTCGCCGGCGCGCGCCTTCTTATATAGGCCCTTCACATCACGCGCTTCAGCCACCTCCAGCGGGGTATCGACGAAAATCTCGATAAACTCGCCTTTGGGCAGCATCGCCCGGACCATCTCGCGCTCGGCGCGGAACGGACTGATGAATGCGGTAAGCACGATCAGGCCCGCATCGGCCATTAACTTCGCCACCTCGCCCACGCGCCGGATATTCTCAATCCGGTCGGCCTCGGTAAAGCCCAGATCGCGGTTCAGCCCGTGCCGCACATTGTCGCCGTCGAGCAGGAAAGTGTGGCGGTTCATCAGATTGAGTGCCTTTTCCACCTCATTGGCGATGGTACTTTTTCCTGATCCCGACAAGCCGGTGAACCACAGCAGGCGCGGCTTCTGGTTCTTCAGCGCGGCATGATCGGCCCGTCCGATGTCGGTCGGCTGCCAATGGACATTCTGCGCGCGGTGCAGGCTGAAATGCAGCATCCCGGCGCCGACCGTGCGGTTCGTGATCTTGTCGATGAAAATGAACCCGCCCAGCGCGCGGCTCTCGGCATAGGGTTCGAAGATGATCGGCCTGTCCGTGGCAATCGCCGCGACGCCAATCGCGTTGAGCTCGAGCGTCTTTGCCGCCAGATGCTCCATGCTATTGACGTTGACGATATATTTGGGCGGCTGGACCGTCGCCGACACCGTCTGCGTCCCCAGTTTCAGCCAGTAGCCGCGCCCCGGGATCATCGCGTCATCGTCCATCCAGACGATGGTCGCTTCGAACTGATCGGACACTTGCGGCGGGCTCTCCGCCGCCGCAATCACATCGCCGCGCGAACAATCAACCTCGTCGGTCAGACACAGTGTCACCGACTGTCCCGCCACAGCTTCGTCCAGATCGCCATTAAAGCTCGCGATTCTGGCCACGGCCGACGTCTTGCCCGAAGGCAGGATGCGCACGGCATCTCCCGGCTTGACCCGGCCCGCGACTATCAGCCCTGCAAAGCCCCGGAAATCGAGGTGCGGGCGATTGACCCATTGCACGGGCATCCGCAGTGGCCGCAGCTGCTCGGCCGCATTGTCAATTCTGACGGTTTCAAGATGGTCGATCAGCGACGGCCCGCTGTACCAAGGCGTGTTGACCGAAGGTGCAGTGATATTGTCACCCAAAAAGCCCGAAATCGGAACAGGCACGAACGCCTGAATCCCGATGCTTTTGGCGAACGCGGCATAATCGGCGACAATCGCGTCATAGCGGGCCTGATCATATCCGATCAGGTCCATCTTGTTGACGGCCAGCACGATGTTTCGGATGCCGATCAGCTGGGCGAGATAGCTGTGCCGCCGCGTCTGCGTCAGCACCCCCTTGCGCGCGTCGATCAGGATGACCGCCAAGTCGGCGGTCGACGCGCCCGTCACCATGTTTCGCGTATATTGTTCATGCCCCGGACAATCCGCGACGATGAACTTGCGCTTCTCCGTCGCAAAAAAGCGGTAGGCCACGTCGATGGTAATGCCCTGTTCGCGCTCGGCAGCCAGACCGTCGACCAGCAGCGCGAAATCGATGTTCGCCCCCTGCGTCCCGACGCGCTTGCTGTCCGCCGCGAGCGCCTCCAGCTGATCCTCAAAGATCATCTTGCTGTCATACAGCAGCCGCCCGATCAGCGTCGATTTGCCATCGTCAACCGACCCGCAGGTGATGAACCGCAACAGGCTCTTGTGCTGATGTTGCTCCAGATAGGCGTCGATATCCTGCGCGATGAGGGCGTCGGCTTGGAAAGCGGGATCGATCATGACTATGCTCCCCCCTCCCCGTCAGGTGAGGGGCAGTGAGCCCTGGCATCTGTGATGCCTAGTCGCAGGGCGGTGGGGTTTCGTAACAGACGGCCGGGACGCCTGCCGCCACCCCAACCCCTCCCCTGAAGGGGAGGGGCTTTTGAAGGAAAGCATGACATCAAAAATAGCCCTCCTGCTTCTTGCGCTCCATGCTGGCATCGCCGCCATCCTTGTCGATGACCCGGCCCTGCCGCTCGCTGGTGGTGGTCAGCAGCATTTCCTGAATGACTTGAGATAGCGTCGCCGCCTCGCTTTCGACTGCGCCGGTCAGCGGGAAACAGCCGAGTGTGCGGAACCGGACGGAGCGTGTTTCAATATCCAGCTTGCGGCCCAGCACGCGCTCAATCCGCTCGGCATCATCGGCCATGAACAACTGCCCGTCCATGACATAGGTCGGGCGCGGTGCCGCGAGATACAGCGGGACGATATCGATGCTGTTCAGGTGGATATACTGCCAGATATCCAGCTCGGTCCAATTCGACAGCGGAAAGACGCGCAGGCTCTCACCCTTGGCCTTCCGGGCGTTGTACAGGTTCCACAGTTCTGGCCGCTGTTGCTTCGGGTCCCAGCCATGCGATGCAGTGCGGAAGGAAAATATGCGCTCCTTGGCGCGGCTTTTCTCCTCGTCGCGCCGTGCCCCGCCAAAGGCTGCGTCAAAACCATGATAATCCAGCGCCTGTTTCAGGCCAGCGGTTTTCCACATATCAGTATGCAGCGGGCCATGGTCGAACGGGTTAATACCGCGCGCGGCCGCTTCCGGGTTCTGCCATACCAGCAATTCCATCCCCGCCGCCTGCGCCGCCGCCTCGCGCTGCGCATACATGGCGGCGAATTTCCACGTCGTATCGACATGCAGCAGCGGGAAGGGCGGCGGCGCGGGGTAAAAGGCTTTGCGCGCCAGATGCAGCATCACCGCGCTGTCCTTGCCAATGCTGTACAGCATGACGGGCCGCTCGGCTTCGGCAACCACTTCGCGCATGATCTGGATCGCCTCGGCTTCCAGACGCTCCAAATGGGTCAGGGTTCGGATCATGAACCTGTCCATGCCGCTTCACGCCGCGAACGCAAACAAGGAAATTTGCAGTCGGGTAAAGCCACGCCAAAGGCGGGCGGGCCACTTACGCCTGCGAAATACGCGCTTTCATCGCCTCAACGATGCGTTTTACATCCTGGCTTTGACCGCGTGGGACAATCATCACATGACTGCCGCTGGCGACAACAATCAGATCGCTAACCCCAGCAAGCGTTACGGTCATTCCATCGGCCAACACGAGGCTGTTGGTTGTATCGATGGATATGACATCACCGCTCAGCCGGTTGCCATGGGCGTCATGCGGGCCTAGCTCAGCCAGTGCGTCCCAGCTGCCTACATCCGACCAGCCGCAGCTGACCGGTACGACTGCCACCCGTTCGGCCCGTTCCATGACCGCATAGTCGATTGAATCGGACGGGCAGGCGGCAAAGGCTTTGGCATCGGGGCGGATGAAGCGGGGGTCGCTCTCTCCATCGATCAGCGCATTCCGGCATGCCGCCAGCATCGCAACGCCATGCTGAGTCAGTTCGTCCAACAAGCGGTTAGCACGCAGCAGGAATATGCCCGCATTCCACACATGCGACCCTTCGGCCAGCAACGCCTCCGCATCCGCGCGCGGCGGCTTTTCGATGAAGCGCTTGGCATGGCGGACCTTTGGCGCCTCGGGCAAATCGTGCCCCATGGCGATGTAGCCGAAGCCGGTTTCCGGCCCAGTCGGCGTGATGCCAAAGGTGACCAGCCAACCCGCCTCCGCCGCCGGTATCGCGGCCTCGACCGCCGCCGCAAACGCCGCACGGTCAGCAATCACATGGTCGCTGGGCATGACCAGCAACAGGGCGTCGTCGCCTGCGACCAGCGCTGCCAAGGCGATGGCGGGCGCAGTGTTGCGCGCCACTGGCTCCAGGATGATCTGGGCGCCTGCGGGGGCTTCGGCATCCAGCAAGTCCGCATGGCGCGCTGCACCGACGATGAGCGGTGCAGCGAACATTGCCGCGTTACCGCATCGATCGAGCGTGTCGGCAAACATCGTCGCTTCGCTGGCAAGCGGCAGAAACTGTTTCGGGCGCGTGTCGGTCGACATAGGCCACAGCCGTGTGCCCGATCCGCCGGACAGGATAACGGGGACAATTTTGGTCATGCTGTGTCCTGAACCATCCGGGCGACCAACAGCCGCGCATCCTCGCTCGCCTGCCACGCGCCACCGGGATCGACCGCCAGACAGTCGCCCGCCTTGGCCATCCCGCCATTTGCAGCAACTGTGCCTGACAGCGGCACAACCAATGTCGCGCCGCTTCCGGCCAAAACGGTGTCCACTCCACCAATTGCAACGCGAAACAGCGGGCCATCGACCAGCATGCGGTCTTCAGCAAAATCGACATGACAAGCGCGGGAATCAACGTAGGGCCGCGCGTCGGAGACCGCAACGCCGTGGTCCAGATGCAGTTCGCGCGGGCGGCCATAATCATAAAGGCGATAGGTGATGTCGGCGTGCTGTTGCACCTCGATCAGGCTGACGCCCGCACCGATGGCATGCACCGTGCCCGCCGGGATGTAGAAGAAATCTCCGCGCTCGACCGATTTCCAGTCCATCAAATCTTCGATGCTGCCATCCAGCGACGCCGCGCGCAGTTCGTCCCCACTCAGCGGCACGGTTGTGCCAATTCCCAGCACGGCGCCTGGCTCGGCATCCAGCACCAGCCAGCATTCCTCTTTCCCGCTCGGCTCACCGCGCTCGCGCGCTTGCGCGTTATTGGGGTGCACTTGGATCGACAGCTTTTGGGACGTGAAGAGATATTTGGCCAGCAACGGCAAGGGAGTGGCCCCTTCTTCCGCAAACCAAATCTCGCCAACCGGCTCGGACCCCTCGTTCATGAACGGCGCAGGCAGCACGGCGCGTCCCCACGGCTTGGTGACCTGCCGCATGCCAAGGAGACGCGCCGCCATCAGTGGCCGACCGTTTCGCCGCGCACCAGTCCCGATGCCGCCAGCTGCGCGTCAATCTTCGTCATCAGCCGCTCCAGTCCGGCCTCGCTCGACGCCTCGGCGCGGGCGACCAGCACATCTTGCGTGTTCGATGCGCGCAGCAGCCACCAGCCGTCGGGCGTATTCACCCGAGCGCCGTCGGTCGCGTTCACATCCGCGCCATCGGCCGCCAGCCGTTCCAAAATCTCATCGACCACGGCAAATTTGCGGCTCTCGTCGACTTGAAAGCGCATTTCGGGCGTGTTGATCATCTCGGCCATGTTGCTACGCAGCGTGGTGACGCTCTCGCCCAGCACGCTTTGCGCCTCGATCAGGCGGAGCGCGGCATAAATGGCGTCGTCGAAGCCGTAATAGCGATGCTTGAAAAATACATGCCCGCTCATCTCGCCTGCCAGCGGCGATCCGGTCTCCTTCATCTTTGATTTGATCAGGCTGTGGCCGGTCTTCCACATCAGCGGCTGACCGCCCAGTTCGGTGATGCGATCGAACAGTGCTTGGCTCGCCTTCACATCGGCAATGATTGTCGCGCCCGGCACATCGCGGAGCACACAGGCGGCATAGATTTGCAGAAGCTGGTCGCCCCAAACGACCCGGCCCTCACCATCAATCGCACCGATGCGGTCGCCATCGCCGTCGAACGCTACGCCAAAGTCCAGATTGCGCTCGGCCACCAATTTGCGCAGGTCGACGAGGTTCTTTTCCTCGGTGGGATCTGGATGATGGTTGGGGAAGTTGCCGTCGATCTCTGTAAACAGCGTATAATGCTCACCCGGCAGCCGCTTCACCAGCCGCTCGACCACTTCGCCCGCCGCGCCGTTGCCGCAGTCCCAACCCACGCGGCAGGCGCTGCCGCCGAAATCCTCGATCAGCCGGTCAATGTAGCGGTCCATGATATCGATGGTTGTTGACCTGCCTGAGCCCTGCACCCAGTCGCCCGCCGCAGCCATGTCGCCCAATGCGCGGATATCGGCGCCGAAAAAGGGCCGACCCTGAAATACCATCTTGAAACCATTGTAATTGGCCGGATTGTGGCTGCCGGTGATCATGATGCCGCCATCAACATCATCCATGACCGCTTCGGCGTAATAGAGCATTGGTGTCGGCCCCATGCCGACGATCACGGCATCGCAGCCACTGTCGTTCAGCCCGCGCACCAGCGCATCGGCGAGCATCGGTGAGCTGACCCTCCCGTCATAGCCAATCGCAACGGTCTTGCCGCCAGCACGCGCGATCAGCGTCGCAAAGCCTCGGCCAATGGCATAGGCGTCGGCGCTGCCCAATGTGTTGTCGATGATGCCGCGGATGTCATATTCGCGCAAAGTGGTCGCATGAAAATTGTGCATGGCGGGGTAACGTTCCAATCCTTGTTTTATTCCATCGCCGCTGATTTTCTCCAGCGCGCGCTCGACGTCCTACCGACAAAATCTTGCTGTTAAAAGGCTGCTGCCATCCGCAATCCTCCTGTTTGCGGATGCGGGACAAAGGATTATGGGGGCCGGACGCGCGAATCCGCATCGCCGCGCGGCGGAGACGATGATGACCGACCAATTTGCCCTGACCGACGATCAACTGGCGATTCAGGATATGGCGCGCAAATTTACGGCCGACCGGATCACGCCCCATGCGGCGCAGTGGGACGAGGATCATCATTATCCAATCGACGTATGGAAGGCCGCCGGCGAGCTCGGCTTTGGTGCCATTTATGTGGCGGAAGAGTCGGGCGGTATCGGCCTTGGGCGATTGGAGGCTGCGCTGATCATGGAGGCGATGGCCTATGGCTGCCCTGCCACATCGGCCTTCGTCTCTATTCACAATATGGCGGCGTGGATGATCGACCGTTTCGGCGGCGAAGAGCTTAAGGCGCGCTACCTTCCCAGCTTAGTCAGCATGGAAAAAATTGCGAGCTACTGCCTCACCGAACCCGGATCGGGCTCGGACGCTGCCGCTCTGAAAACAACCGCCTGGCTGGATGGCGATCATTATGTGCTGAACGGCACCAAACAGTTCATCAGCGGCGCGGGCGTCAACGACATTTATGTCGCGATGGTCCGCACCGGTGATGCAGGCGCCAAAGGCATCAGCTGCATCGTCATTGAAAAGGACACACCGGGCCTGTCCTTCGGCGCGCCTGAAAAGAAGCTCGGTTGGAACGCCAGCCCAACGGCGCAGGTGATCTTCGAGGATTGCCGCGTTCCGGTCGCCAACCGCGTCGGGGCAGAGGGCGACGGCTTTCGCTTTGCCATGGCGGGGCTCGACGGCGGCCGTCTCAACATCGGCGCGTGTAGCCTTGGCGGGGCGCAGCGCTGTCTTGACGAAGCGATCGCCTATACCAAGGATCGTCAGCAATTCGGCCAGCCGGTCGCCGATTTTCAAAATACGCAGTTCATGCTTGCCGATATGGCGACCGATCTGGAGGCGGCGCGTGCGCTGCTGTATCTGGCGGCAGCCAAGGTGAACGTCGGCGCGCCTGACAAGTCGCGTTTTTCCGCGATGGCAAAGCGGCTTGCGACCGACAATGGCAGCAAGATCGTCAACGATGCGCTGCAACTGTTCGGCGGTTATGGTTATTTGAAGGATTATCCGATCGAACGCTTCTGGCGCGATCTGCGCGTCCATTCGATTCTGGAGGGGACCAATCAAGTGATGCGGATGATCGTGGGCAGGGATTTGTTGCGGCAGTGAAGATCGCTTATCCGACCCTGCCGGTGGGCGCTTATGCGGAGCATCAGCCGCTCACCCCATTCGACAATGCCCATGGCGATCCGATCGACGGATCGAACTATCATTGTCCCTGTTGTGGCTATCCGACGCTGAAAACGCGCGGTGGTTTTGAAATCTGCCCGATCTGTTATTGGGAAGATGATGGGCAAGATGACCATGATGTCCTTGCGGTCCGCGGCGGACCAAATTACGAACTCAGTCTCTCCTCCGCCCGGAAAAATTTTCGGGAAATCGGGGCTTGCGAGGCGGGCATGATCAGGCATGTTCGGCCGCCCACTAAAGAAGAAATACAGCACCGCATGACCCATGACGTTTCGATCCGCCGTGAGGGAGGCGCCGGTCACATCCGCCTCAACCGCCCCGCCGCGCTCCACGCACTGACGCTCGACATGGTCCATGCCATGACGGCGGCGCTGCTGGCGTGGTGCGACGACCCGGCCGTGCAAGCGATCATCATCGATCATGCAGAGGGCAGGGGCTTTTGCGCGGGCGGGGACATTGCCTTTTTGCGCAACTCCGCACTGAACGACGACGGCGATTCGGGGCGCAAATTCTTTCACGACGAATATCAATTGAACCATCTGCTTTTCACCTACCCTAAGCCGGTGGTCGCCTTTATGGACGGCATCACCATGGGCGGCGGCGTCGGGATCAGCCAGCCCGCGCGCTTCCGCGTCGCGACCGAGAATACGAAGCTGGCGATGCCCGAAACCGGGATCGGCCTGTTCCCCGACGTTGGCGGTGGCTGGTATCTGTCACGGCTAGAGGGGCGCGTCGGGCAATATCTGGCGCTGACCGGCGCGCGGATTGCCGGACCCGGCTGCCTCGCGCTTGGGCTCGCCACCCACTATCTCCCGGCCGCTGCCCTTGACGAGGCCAAGGCGCGTATCGCCGAAGATCCCGACCGGATCGAGGGGGTTTTGGGCCAATTGTCGGCTACGCCGCCTGAATCGAATATCGTCGAGCAAGTCCCGCTCATCAACCGCCTGTTCGCGTCCGACCGGTTGGAGGACATTTTGGCGGCGCTCGATGCCGACGCCAGCGATTGGGCGGCCAAGGAACGCGCCATGCTCCGCACCAAAAGCCCGCAAACCTGCAAGGTCGCGTTGCGCCAGCTTGCGACCAGCCTGACCCTGCCCGATTTCGCCGCCAATATGGTCATGGAATATCGCATCGCATCGCGCGTCCTTACGCGCCCTGACTTTGCCGAAGGCGTCCGCGCGGTGATCGTTGACAAGGATAATGATGCCAAATGGGACCCGCCAACACCCGAAGCTGTTAGCGACGCATTGATCGACCTTATCTTCGCTCCCTTGGGCGAAGGCAGGGAATGGAAACCGCTATGACTTATGAAACCATCCTCACTGAACAGCGCGGGGCGGTAACACTGATTACGCTCAACCGGCCGCAGGCATTGAACGCGCTCAACAGCCACGTCCTTGAGGAGCTGATCAGCGCCTTCGCTGCGTTCGAGGCCGACCCCGGCCAACGCTGCGCCGTCCTGACCGGTGCAGGCGAAAAGGCGTTCGCGGCGGGCGCGGACATCAAGGAAATGGCCGACAAGCCTGCTGCCGATTTCTTCGCCGATGATTTTTCAGTCGCTGGACCAGCCATTTGGTAAAGGCGGTGCGCAAACCCTGGATCGCGGCAGTCAACGGGTTCGCGCTGGGTGGTGGGTGCGAGCTGGCGATGATGGCGGACTTCATCATCGCTGCCGACACCGCACGCTTTGGCCAGCCCGAAATCAAGCTCGGCGTCGCCCCCGGCATGGGTGGATCGCAGCGGCTGACCCGCGCCATCGGTAAAGCGAAGGCGATGGAAATGTGTCTGACAGGCCGGAACATGGGCGCGGAAGAGGCAGAGCGCGCCGGGCTGGTCGCTCGCGTCGTCCCGCTCGCGTCGCTGGTCGATGAAGCCATCAAAACCGCCGCCGACATCGCCGCCATGCCCCCGCTCGCCGCGATTGCGAACAAGGAAATGATCAATGCGGCGTTCGAAAACGACGCTCGATCAGGGCATCGTGATGGAACGCCGCATCTTTCAAGTGCTTACCGCCACTGCGGACAAGGCCGAAGGGATGGCGGCGTTTATCGAGAAACGGCCCGGCGTCTGGACGGGGCGGTGACAGTCCCCCTCGCGCTTGCGGGAGGGCTTAGGGGAGGGCCTGTTCAGGTCAGTCCAAAATCATTGATGTTTGAACGGGACAGGCCCTCCCCTGGGTCCTCCCGCAAGCGGGAGGGGAGAATATGAAAATCGCCTTCATCGGCCTTGGCAATATGGGCGGCGGGATGGCCGCGAATCTGGCCAAGGCGGGCCATGATGTTCGCGCCTTCGATCTCAGCACCGACGCCTTGGACCGTGCTGAAGCCGCCGGTTGCACCCGTGCCGCCAGCGCTGCTACAGCCATCAGCGGCGCCGATGCTGTCGTTACCATGCTCCCCGCAGGCAAGCATGTGGCCACCGTTTATGAAGGCGATGTGTTCGGCAACGCGGCCCCCGGCACATTGCTGCTCGACTGCTCCACCATTGATGTCGCCACCGCGCGCAACAATGCCAGCGCTGCAGCTATGCATGGCTTAGTCGCGGTCGACGCGCCCGTCTCGGGCGGGATCGCGGCGGCCAATGCCGGTACGCTGACTTTCATGGTTGGCGGCGACGATACCGCCTTCGCCCGCGCCCAGCCGATCCTCGCGGCCATGGGCAAGGCGGTTATCCATGCGGGCGCCAGCGGGGCGGGGCAGGCGGCGAAGATATGCAACAATATGCTGCTCGGTGCGTCGATGGTCGCGACCTGTGAGACGCTGGCGCTGGCGCAAAAGCTCGGCCTCGACCCGCAGCGCTTCTATGACATCGCCTCGGTCAGCTCGGGCCAGAACTGGTCGCTGACCAGCTATTGCCCGCTTCCCGGTGTCGGCCCGGCGTCGCCCGCCGACAATGACTACCGCGGCGGCTTTGCCGCGGCACTGATGCTCAAGGATTTGCGCCTCGCGATCGAGGCGGCCGACAGCGTCGATGCCGCAGTCCCGATGGGCGAGCGTGCCCGCGAACTCTATGAGGCCTTTGTTGCCGCCGATCCCGAAGGCCGCGATTTTTCAGCGATCATTCAGGCTTTGGCGTCTTTGGATTGACGATGCTCAAAACTTTTGTTTCGCCGGGGTGCGGCGGCGCCCCAATTTCCAGTCCCTGCGGTGCCGGACGGGCGCCGTGTCTATGCCATTGGTGACATTCATGGCCGGGACGACCTGTTTGCGGACCTGATCGATCGGATCGCCGCCGACGATGCCGAGCGCGGAGCGTCGGACACGACCATCGTCCTGCTCGGCGACCTTATCGATCGCGGCCCCGATTCCGCCGCCGTGGTCGAGCGCACCTGCCGCCTGATGGCGCAGCATGGCAACGTCCGCTTGCTGTCGGCCAATCATGAAGAGGTATTCCTGAAAGCGCTCGGCGGCAGCGTAGAGGCCTTGCGCTTCTTCTGCCGGATTGGCGGCGAAGAAACCATCTGGAGCTATGGCATTACGGGCGACAGCTATCGCCAAATGTCTTTTGAAGAACTGCTGCCCGCGCTGCAAACTGCGGTGCCGGGCCATCATGTCGCCCTGCTCAAGGCGGCCGAAGACTGGGTCCAGATTGGCGATTATGTTTTTGTTCACGCCGGCATCCGCCCGGGCACCATGATGGACAGTCAAAAGCCATCGGATTTGCGCTGGATTCGTGAAGCCTTCCTTGATGATCCGCGCTGGCATGGCGCGATGGTCGTCCACGGCCACACCATCACCGACGATATCGACGTCCAGCCCAACCGTCTGGGGATCGACACCGGCGCCTATGCCTCGGGCAAGCTGACGGCGGTCGGGCTTGAAGGCACCGAGCGCTGGTTTTTGACGACATAGGGCGCTTGGCGAAACTGCAGGGCAATTCCGGCCGCGCTCCGGCGGACGCCGGAGCTCTGGCAGGCAAAGACAGAGCTGTCGGCCAACGCTCCGACCTCCGCCGGAGCACGGCGCTTCTTTGACTAAGCTGCCCGAACCAGCGCCGCCCCAAGTGCTGGCACTGGCTGATCCGGCCACAATCCCCGCGTGTCGTAAACAAGTTTGTCCGCCCGCTCGTCAAGCGGGATGGATTTGAACAGGTCATGGTCGACGAGCACGATCAGCACGCCGCAGTCTGCCAATGCGCTATCGAGGTCCACCAACTCCGCGCCGGTTCCGGCAAATTCCATGGGCAGGCCCTTGGCATAGGGTTCCACCACGCGAATCTGTTTGCCAAAGCGCCGCGCCAGTGCCGCCGCGACTTCGACCGCCGGGCTTTCGCGGAAATCGTCGATGTTGGGCTTGAAGGCCAACCCCATGCACGCGGCCAGCACACCCGGATGCGCGGCAACCAGCGCCTCGGCATGCGCAATCACATGATCGGTCTTGGCCAGATTCACTTCGCGTGCGGTGCGGATCAGGCGGCTGTGCTGCGGTGCGCCATGGACCAGAAACCACGGGTCCACCGCGATACAATGCCCGCCGACGCCGGGGCCGGGCTGGAGGATATTGACGCGCGGATGCCGGTTGGCGAGCGCGATCACGTCCCACACATCGACCTTCATTTCGTCGGCAATCATCGACAATTCATTGGCAAAGGCGATGTTGACGTCGCGGTAGCTATTCTCGACCAGCTTCACCATTTCCGCCGCGCGCGCCGTGGTGGTGACGCAAGCCCCGCGAACAAACTGGCGGTAAAAGGTCATCGCCCGGCGTGCGCAGCGCGGGGTAATACCGCCAATGCAGCGGTCATTGTCAACGAGCTCGACAAGGATGCGGCCAGGCAACACGCGTTCGGGGCAATAAGCGACAAAAATGTCGGCGGCGCCAGCGCAATGGCCCGGCACCTTCAGGTCAGGGCGCAGCTCGGCCAGCAGCTCGGCCAGTTGCTCGGTCGTGCCAACGGGCGAAGTTGATTCCAGGATCACCAGATTGCCCGGCACCAGCACCGGCGCAATCGCGCGCGCGGCGGCCATGACATAGCTGACATCGGGACGATGCGCCGCATCATGCGGGGTTGGTACAGCAATAACAAAGCTGTCGGCGGGGGCAGGGGTGGTTGCTGCGACCAAAGTGCCGCGCGCGACGACGCCCTGCACCAGACCGTCAAGGTCGACCTCTTCGATATGCACCTTGCCGCTGTTAATCGTGTCGACGACGCTCTGGCTGACATCGACGCCGGTCACCCGGCACCCCGACCGCGCAATCAGTGCAGCGGTCGGCAGGCCGATATAGCCCAAACCCAGGACCGTGACTTTCTGTTCAACATCGATGGGCACCGGCAATAATCTCCGCAATTTGCGTGGCCGCCGTGCCGTCGCCAAAGGGATTATGGGCGTGCGACATGGCGTTATAAGCCGCCTTGTCGTCCAAAAGGCTGAAAATTTCGGTAACGATACGGTCCTTGTCCGTTCCGACCAGTTTTGCGGTCCCGGCCGCCACCCCTTCTGGCCGCTCGGTTGTCTCGCGCATGACCAGGACCGGTTTGCCCAGCGACGGCGCTTCTTCCTGCACCCCGCCGCTGTCGGTCAGCACCAGCTCGCTCATCCCAAGCAGGCGGACGAAGTGCGGGTAATCGAGCGGATCGATCAGCGCTACGTTGGCAAGGCCACCCAGCACGGGCTCCATCACTGCACGGACGTTGGGATTGGGGTGAACTGGGAAAATCACGGCGACGTCGCTCCGTGCCGCGATCGCCGATATGGCCCCGGCAATAGCTTCCATCCCGCCGCCAAAATTCTCGCGCCGATGCGAGGTGACGGCCACAATTCGCCTGCCCGCAAAGCGGGCCGCCAGCGGATCGAGCCCGGCGGCGAGCGCCGGTTCCTCCTGCAACCGTGCTGTCGTCGCCAGCAGCGCATCGATCACCGTATTGCCAGTGATATGAATCCGCTCCGCCAGCACATTTTCCGCGCGCAGCGCTGCCGCCGCCGTCTCGGTCGGGGAAAAATGTAGGTCGGCAACGGCGCCGGTCACCTTGCGATTCACCTCTTCGGGCCAGGGGTGATAGATATTGCCACTGCGCAGCCCCGCTTCGACATGGCCCACCGGTATCTTGCGAAAATAGGCCGCCAGCGTCGCTGCTATCGTCGTCAGCGTGTCGCCATGGACGAGCACGCGATCGGGTTTCTCGCGGTCGAACGTCTCGCCCAACCCCGTTACCAGCCGCGCGAGCAAGGCATCGAGCGACTGATTCGGCGTCATAACGTTCAGGTCGATGTCAGGTGTGATCCGGGCGATGTCGAGCACCTGATCCAGCATCTCGCGGTGCTGCGCAGTCACGATAACACGGCAGTCGATGCCTTCCTGCGCGCCGAGGGCGTGGACGACCGGGAACATCTTTATGGCCTCGGGACGGGTGCCGAAAACGGTTGCGATGCGGGTGACGGTGTTTTTGTCATGGCTCGTTCGAACAGGTCTGTTGGTGCAATCGCAATAGCCGTCAGATATTTCGTCCGCTTTAACGACCGTCCTGATTTGAGACGGCTTGCGTCTTAAACCGTCGTGCGTATTTCACGGCTTGTACGTGGCTCATATTGTTATTTCACGCCACTACGCATAAGCGCTCTCCGACCGCGGTACCGCCGGGGCGTCTGGGGCAAGTGAGACTGGCTGATGAGTGCAATGCGTTTGGGCGGATTGAATCCAAATGACTGACCGCAGACGTGTTTTTATCACCGGAACCGCAGGGTTCATCGGTTTTCACCTGGCGCAGCTATTGCTGAGCGAAGGGTTCGACGTTGCCGGCTTTGACGGCATCACCGACTATTATGATGTCAACCTGAAGCGCCGACGCCATCAAATTCTCCTGCAGAATCAAAATTTTTCTGCAACCGAAGCCATGCTCGAAGATCGGGACCGCCTCGATGCGGTGATCGACAACTATCAGCCTGATGTCATCGTGCACCTCGCCGCCCAGGCTGGCGTGCGATATTCGCTGGAGAACCCGCACGCCTATATTTCGGCCAATGTTGTCGGAACTTTCAACGTCATGGACGCGGCGCGGCGCAACAATGTACAACATCTTTTAATGGCCTCGACCTCATCGGTTTATGGCGCGAACGAAGCGATGCCGTTTCAAGAAACGGAAAAGGCCGATACGCAGCTGACCATCTATGCCGCGACCAAGAAAGCCACGGAATCGATGGCGCATGCGCATGCCCATCTCTGGAATGTTCCGACGACAATGTTCCGTTTCTTTACCGTCTATGGAGCTTGGGGCAGGCCAGATATGGCGCTTTACAAGTTTGTTGACGCGATATTGGCGGATCGCCCGATCGACCTTTACAACGGCGGCGACATGTATCGTGACTTTACCTATGTCACGGATCTGGTGCGCGCTATTCGCCTGTTGATCGACGCAGTACCGGTGCGCCCCGGAACGCCGGAAGAGATCGTCGATGGCGACAGTCTGTCGCCCGTTGCTCCGTTTCGGATTGTCAACATCGGCAATAATGACAAGGTGCGGTTGCTCGATTTCGTCGCCGCCATCGAACAGGCGTTGGGCAAGAAGGCCAAGCGCACTCTGTTGCCAATGCAAATGGGTGACGTCCCGGCAACATGGGCCGACGCCGCGCTGCTTGAACGATTGACCGGCTATCGACCGCAAACGGACTTTCGGGACGGCGTGAACAAGTTTGTTGCTTGGTACAGGGATTATTTTGAAAAATGACCGATGCTGTGCTCGCGCCGCTGCCGGACTTTGACGCCAGCACTATCGCTGTCATTGGCCTTGGCTATGTCGGCCTGCCGCTCGCCGTAGAATTCGGGCGGATTCGGCCAGTGATCGGTTTTGACATCAATGGTGATCGTATTGCGGCGCTGAGGGCGGGGCGCGACGATACCCTTGAGACGTCGGTCGAAGAACTTGCCGCAGCAAGCCATCTGAGCTTTACCCAAGATGCTGCAGACTTGGCCGACGCCAGTCCTTCCATTGATGGCTGAATATTACACCATCAAATGCCGGGACTAAACACCTAACCCCGCTGATTAAGGCTTCTGAGACTGTCGGCCGCGCCTTGAAGCGGGGCGACATCGTAATTTATGAAAGCACGGTCTATCCTGGCTGTACCGAGGATGATTGCGTTCCGGTGCTGGAGCGCGTCAGCGGCCTGGTATTCAATCAGGATTTCTTTTGCGGCTATAGCCCTGAACGGATTAATCCTGGCGACAAGGAACATCGCCTGCCGTCTATCCTTAAAGTGACGAGCGGTTCGACACCAGATGTCGCAGAATGGGTCGACCGCCTCTATCGTCAGATTATTACGGCGGGCACATTTCAGGCCGATAGCATCAAGGTGGCCGAAGCGGCCAAGGTAATTGAAAATACCCAGCGCGACCTGAACATCGCGCTGATGAATGAATTGTCGATCATTTTTGGCCGCATGGGGATCGACACCCATAGCGTGCTGGCCGCTGCCGGCACGAAATGGAATTTTCTGAAATTTACACCTGGACTCGGTGGCGGCCACTGTATCGGCGTTGATCCCTATTATCTGACCCATAAGGCGCAGGCGATCGGCTATCACCCAGAAGTCATCTTGGCGGGCCGCCGGGTGAACGACGGAATGGGAGGATATATCGCCAGCCAGACCGTACGCCTGATGATAAAGCGCGGATTACCAGTTCAGGGTGCGCGCATTCTGATGCTGGGGCTGGCTTTCAAGGAAAATTGCCCCGACATTCGCAATACGCGGGTAATCGATGTCATATCCGCGCTCGGCGACTATGGTGCATTGGTCGATGTGCACGATCCGTGGGTCGATGCGGGCGAGGCGCGTCATGAATATGGGATCGAGTTGGCGGGCCCCGATGTTGGGGGTTATGACGCTGTCATTCTGGCCGTGGCACATAAGCAGTTTGTTGAGCAGGGAGCTGCAGAGATGCGCGGCTATGGTCATGCAGGTGCTGTGTTGGTCGATGTGAAGGGGGTGTTAAAGCTGGCGGAGAGCGATCTGCGGCTTTAGGTATTTGGTGACAATGGCAAGGCTGTTCTAACCCCTGCTAAAGGTATGGATATCGCAAAAGATATCGAGCGACCGCACAAATGCGTTGCAAGATCAAGTGCGATTGCCTCTTGCTTCGCTGGCCAATGCAGCTAGGGGAAGCGCGTTCACCGCACCGCTGTGTGGCCATTTTCCTCAGTGCCGTTGGCCGCGATATGGCTGCGAAACTATGATTTGCCTGACGACGTTGAAATGATGATGGCATGATAGAAAATGTTGCGAGAACCCTTGAACTCCGCTTCGTACTGATATTCCAGAACGGTCTGAACTATTTGGCGAATGGCAGCCGTGGGCTTCGCCGCGGGCTTGCAATGGTAATTGACGGAGGCTTGCTGGTGGCCTCTGTGTGGATTGCGCTGTCGTTGCGTCTCGGCTACTGGGATGTGGTCAGCCGTGCATCAGCCTTTTTGATGGCAGTTGCCCTCGCCAGTTGGTTTGCGGTGGCGTGGGCGTCGGGTGTCTACCGATCCATCATAAGATCCGCAGGCTCTCGAACAATGCTTGGTTTAGTTTGGGCATGCTTCCTGCTGGCCTTGCCAATGACAACTATTTTTTTGTTTGTCGGCATTCCGGGCGTACCCCGCACAATGGGGCTCTTGCAGCCAATTGTCTTCCTCATTCTGCTGTTGGGCAGCAGGTTGGTAATTCGCTATCTGCTGATCGACGTGTTGTCGGGATCCGTCGGGCGCGAGCAGCAGCACCGCGTGTTGATTTATGGAGCAGGGCGTGCTGGACAGCAACTTGCCGCTGCATTGCGTCATGAAAGCCAGTTTGTTGCGGGATTTCTCGACGACAATCCCCTCCTGGCCGGCGCACTGGTCAATGGCTTGCAAATCTACTCTCCACTCGCCGTCGAGCGGCTGGTTGAGGACCATGCGATTGATGAAGTTCTACTAGCTTTGCCGAGTGTGTCACGTACGCGCCGGCGCGAGATTTTCGAACAGCTGTCAGACGCGGGCGTGGAAGTGCGCTCCCTGCCTAGCGTGGGTAGCATTCTCGATGGGCGGGTTTCGGTAAGTGATTTGCAAGAGATCCAGATCGAAGAGCTTTTAGGCCGGGACGCGGTACCGCCTGACGAGAAATTGCTGGACCGAGCGTTGGTTGACAAAACAATAGTTGTCACCGGTGCCGGTGGATCCATCGGCAGCGAACTTTGTCGTCAGATATTGCAACGTAGGCCCAAGCAGTTAGTTCTCGTGGAACAGTCTGAGTTTGCCCTGTATGAAATTGGCGGTGACTTGCGAAATATACTTGCTCAGGTCGATTTTGACGTCGAAATTGTTGAACAATTGATTGATGTTGCGCATGGAAACGGGATCGAGCGGGTTTTCTGTGATGTTCAGCCGGACATTATATTCCACGCAGCAGCTTATAAGCATGTGCCGTTGGTTGAGGCCAACCCGTTGGCTGGTTTATGGAACAATGTTTTTGGGACCCTGAACTGCTGCGCTGCAGCCGAAGCAGCCAAAGCAAAAAGGTTCGTTCTGGTCAGCACGGACAAAGCCGTGCGACCCACCAACATCATGGGCGCGTCCAAACGCATCTGCGAACTTATTTTGCAAGCGCGTTCGGCATCCAGTTCCACAACAGTTTTTTCCATGGTCCGCTTCGGCAATGTGCTGGGGTCGAGCGGGTCCGTTGTTCCCAAATTTCGCGAACAAATAAGATCGGGCGGTCCGATCACTGTGACTGACAGTCGTGTCACCCGATATTTCATGACGATTCCAGAGGCTGCACAGTTGGTGATTCAGGCGGGTACGATGGCAACGGGTGGCGAAGTATTCGTTCTTGACATGGGGCAGCCGGTGTTAATCGCCGACCTTGCCAAAACTATGGTGCGGCTGTCGGGCTTGACCATCAAATCTTCGGACCAGCCCCACGGCGACATTGAAATTCGTGAAGTCGGGTTGCGGCCCGGCGAAAAGCTTTATGAAGAATTGTTGATCGGAAACAACCCGATCGAAACAACGCATGAAAGCATTATGCAAGCTCGCGAGGCTATGATTGCATGGGCCGATCTGTCGCTGGCCCTCGACCAAATGAAAGCGGCGATTGAAGCGGGAGACAGTCAGGCCGCGATTGTGGTCATGTCGGGGCTGGTTCCTGAATATGAGCCTGCCGCCGAGCCTTCGAAAACATGAAATATCGTTATGTGATCCAAACCAGGCGCAATTGTGCTTTTGCGAGATGCGTGTAAGGCGACGACAGGAACCGGAAAATGATGCAACCCAACAATTCGATGCGAACCGTTGCGATCAACCAGCCGACACGCCAAGTTTTGATTCTGCTCCTGTTATTGTCAGGTGTTGGTTTCCTGATTGCTGGCGGCTCTCGTGACGATATTATTTCGTTGCTTATATGGCGCCCACTGACAATGTTATTCCTTGCAGCTGCCTTGATATGGGGATGGCGGCAAAGTTGGTCTGTGGCGCCCTTCGTCATAGGGTTTGCAACTTTCATCGTGTTTTTTGTGATGCTGAATCTGTTGCCAATGCCCCCGCAGATTTGGACGGCTTTGCCGGGTAGGGAGGTGATAGCGCAGATATATGACGAGGCGGGGATGAACCTTCCCTGGCTGCCCATATCCTTTGCTCCAGCGCGCACTTGGAACGCTTTGTTCGCGCTGGCCGCGCCGCTTGCCGCACTGATTCTTGCCTTGCGGTTGTCGGCCATTGATCACGCGATCGTGGTCCGGTTTTTGCTTGGAATTGGCCTGCTCAGCGGGTTGGTGGGGCTGCTCCAGGCAATCGGTCCTGACGACTCAATGCTATATTTTTATCGGATCACAAATAGCGGGGAAGCGGTCGGGCTGTTTGCCAATCGCAACCATCAGGCTGCATTGATCAGCTGTCTGTTCCCCTTGCTGGCGGCGGGTCTTGCCTTGCAACGCACCAGTCCCGACAGTCTGCCCTTCTACCAGATCCTTGCAATTGCGGCCGCATTTTTCCTTATCCCATTGCTGCTTGTCACGGGGTCTCGCGCGGGCGTGGTTTTGGGCACCATAGGGATCCTGGCTTCATTTTGGGTTTATCAGCCGCCGGTCACGACCGGCCGGGCCGGTGTCGCAAAGCTAATGGACCGTCGTTTACAGGCTTTTTCGGTCGTTGGTATTGGAGTATTTGTTGTTGTCCTTACTGTGGTGGCTTCGAGGGCGGAGTCCATTCGCAGAATAGTTGACAGCGATCCGTCGGAAGATTTGCGCTTCGCCGCACTGCCCGTAATCTGGTCTGCGGCATGGGACTTTTTCCCCGTTGGCAGCGGGGTGGGTTCGTTCGTCGAAACTTATAAGATTTTCGAACCTTACAAATTGCTGTCACCGGCATATTTGAATCATGCGCACAATGAGCCGCTTGAAATATTGCTCACCGCGGGCGCTGTAGGAATTATTTTAATCGGCGTTGCTGCGATCGCCTGGGCCCGTGCCGCAATACGCCTGCACCGCGATCGTAAGCCTTTTGATCGGGCAACGACGACGGAGCAAGTGCTAGGCCGAGCTGGCGCCGTGATCTGCATGATACTTGCGCTTGCAAGCGTTGCTGACTATCCGCTGCGTGTGCCGTCATTGTCAATTTTGTTCGCCATTGCCGTGGCGTGGGTGTCTCTGAGCGGCGGGGACAATCAATCTCGCAACTCGGTTTCGTGATATGGACAGTCGAAGCATGTTAGTTGTAAACCCAATACGCTTTTTGGCGGTTTTCGCCTTCTCCCTGTTGGCAGCGTGCGCGAGTGGCCCAACAAAAGTTGGCGGAAGCCCGGGCATAACTGTCGTCGACGCCACGGAATTGCCCGGTCCCCAGGGACAGATGGGGGAAGAGCAACTGCACGCCTATCGAATTGCCCCCTATGACCGACTTATCGTTGACGTCATGGCATTCGAAGAGTTTTCTGACCGTAAATTCGATGTTGATGCTTCCGGCAACATCTCTTTACCGATTGCTGGTGCGGTCCAAGTTGGCGGCCTGACACCGTCGCAAGCGGCGGAACAAATTGCCTCGCAATTACGAAGGGGTTTTGTTCGCGATCCGCAGGTCTCGATCAATGTCGAGGAAGCGAAGAGCGCTTATATTACGGTTGAAGGCGAGGTGAAGAAGCCTGGGAATCATCCTATCGTCGACGGCATGACGCTGTTGCGGGCAGTTGCAGTTGCGGAGGGAGCAACCGATTTCGCGCAGCTGCGCTCGGTCATTGTGCACCGAAACGTGAACGGCAAGGCGATGGTAGCGCTTTACGATCTGCGGTCTGTCCGTCGCGGCGCGTACAAGGACCCAGTTCTTTACCCTCGCGATATTGTGGTGGTGGGAGAATCGGCCAATCGCCGCCTAACCCAGGTCTTACTCCAACTCTCGCCACTTTTGGCCTCGCCGCTCATCGCGATCCTGAATAACAACTAAATCAACGCTTTATAGCTTGTGGACATAGCCACTTTTCAAGGTGAATTGGGTTTTTTATGGCGTCTTCCTCGGTCAATTTGATCGCATCTGGCAACACGGATTTGAACGAAGACGCCGCGGCGAATTCTGAGCGTAGCGGCGCCGCGCCGATCATATTGCAGTATTGGAATCTTGCCCGGCGTCATGTGTGGCGGATTGCTGCGATCGTAGCAGCAATGCTAGTGCTGAGTTTGGTGGCCACTCTATTGATGACGCCTCAGTATACAGCCACATCGCGTATAGAAATTGCTCGCTTGCAGGCCAATGTTACCAACGTCGAGAGCATTCAACGCGAAGAGAGCGTTCCTGATCTCGAATTCTATTCTACACAATATTCGCTGTTGGGCGCACGCTCCTTGGCTGACCGGGTTGTAAGGCGGCTTCGTCTGGATCGCGATGACGCATTTTTCGAAGCTCATGGAACAAAACCGGAGGGTGCTTCGACATTTAGCAGTGATAGTGCGGCGCCGACGACTGCGAATTTGCGTGACCGGAGCCGTCAGGCTGCTGAAATCCTTCTCAAAGAGATCCAAATTTCACCCATCAGGGGTTCGGCGCTGGTAGACGTGGAATACACAAGTGGTTCGCCGGATATGGCGACAAAAATCGTCAATACATGGGTGCAGGAATTCGTTCAGCAAAGTATGGATCGTCGATTTGCATCGACCGCTGACGCGCGCGTGTTCTTGGAAAGCCGCCTTGATGGTTTGCGCGAGAAGTTGGAAGTGTCTGAGCGCGAACTCATGAATTATGCGGCCCGTGAAGGCATTGTCCGATTGTCGCAATCGCGTGCGGACGATGGCCGCACCCTAATGACCCAGACGCTGGCATCCGCCGATTTGGATGCCCTTAATCGGTCGCTAAGTGAGGCGACCGCCATGCGGCTTGAAGCTGAGGGCCAGCTTCGTGCTGTCATGCGACAGCGAGCCAATTCGCAATCGGTACAGAACCAAGCGATCAACCAACTTAGAGATCGTCGTGCTGAGGCAGCCGCTCGTTATGCCCAATTGCTCATTCGGTTCGAACCTGAGTATCCAGAAGCAAGAGGAGTGCAGGAACAGATCCGGGCGCTTGACCAAGCTATTGCCGCGGAAGAGCGGCGTGTCCGCGAATCCTTCGAGACAGCGGCCGATGCAGCCCGCCAGCGCGAGCAGGCGCTGCGCAATCGCGTCGATAGCCTTCTGGCGCGTTTTGAAACGGAAAACAGGGCCAACATCCAGTATAACATCTACCAGCGTGAGGTCGATACCAACCGGCAGCTTTATGATTCCCTGCTGCAGCGCTACAAAGAAATTGGCGTTGCTGGTGTTGGAACGAACAATATCGCTATTGTCGATCAAGCAATCACCCCCAAACGGCCATCGTCCCCCAGTTTGCTGCTCAACCTCGCTCTCGCTTTGCTCGGCGGGTTGGGCTTGGCCGCTGCCGTTGTGTTTGTGCTCGAAAATCTGGACGAAAGTCTGAAGGAACCCGGCCAGATTGCGGACAAGTTGGGCGTTCCGTTGTTGGGTGCGATACCGATGGTGGCTGATGAAGAAGGTGCCGATTCGATTGCTGATCCCAAATCCGTGTTGTCCGAGGCCTACATGACAGTCCGGACAAATTTGGCGTTCACGACAGATCATGGGCTGCCGCGAACTCTGGCGTTTACAAGCACTGTGCCGTCCGAGGGCAAATCCACGTCAAGTTACGCGTTAGCTCAAATACTGGGACGCACCGGTAAATCCGTCATTCTTATAGACGTCGATATGCGACGGCCAATGATGGCCAACATGCTTGGGCTTAGCAACAGCCGAGGGGTGAGTAACTATCTCTCTGGCGATGATGACTTGGCCGCGCTAATTCAGCAAACCGAGCGGCCGAATGTTTGGTTCATTGCGGCTGGTCCCACGCCGCCGAGTGCGTCGGAGTTGCTGAGCACCAATCGGCTGCAACAGTTGGTCAGCGCATTGCGCGAAAGATTTGCCCATGTGGTGATCGACTGCCCGCCTATGCTGGGGCTGTCCGATGCCCCGCTGATCGCTCGAACAGTAGAGGGCGTCGTATATATCGTCGAGGCTGAGCGGACCGCGGTGCGTGCAACTCAAGCTGCGATTTCGCGACTGCGCGAGACACGCGTCAACGTGTTCGGTGCAGTTCTGACCAAATATCGCGCCAAGCAAACAGGTTACGGCTATGGCTATGGCTATGGTTACGGCTATGGACGGGACTTGGACGATCGGGACAGCAATCGGGATACGCCAGCGTGAAGCCAAAGCGCCACTCCCGCGCGCGCGCGCGCTTCAAGATGGTGGATCTGAAGCCCAGGCCAGTCGTTGTTGCTGCTGCTTTTTTTGGACTTTTTGCGGCAACGCTTGCTTTCTCCCATGCCGCGGCATCGACCGGGCTGGTGGTTGAAGCGCTCCGCCCGCTGGGCGCCAATTTCTTCGCGTGGCGAACCGGTCAGACTGAGTTGGCGACGCGGGTTTTGCGCGATAATCGCAAAGTTCGGCCCCAAGCTTTGGAGGACACGGGCCGGCAGTCGCTGAACGCAGCGCCTTTATCCCCGCGCTCCATCTGGTTCATTGGTCTGGCACGCGAAGCACGCGGAGATACGACTGGAGCGCGGAGCGCGATTGTTAAAGCTGAAAGCCTAAGCCGAAGAGAAGGCAGTATTCAACTGTGGCTCGCAAAAGACGCATTGCGCCGGACTGACGTGGCTGTGGGACTGCGCCATTTCGATATTTTGTTGCGGACCACCCCAGCCGCCGCTCAGGAGGTCATGCCGCAACTGACCATGGCGGCAATGGCGCCAGATGGCCGCGCAGCATTGCGGCCCTATATGCGCGCCAATAATCCTTGGCTCTCGCAATTCTTGGCGGTGGCGGTGGATCGCCTGCCGCGGGCAGCGCCATTGGGCATGCTGCTGACGGAGCCGGGGGTATCGCTGCCTGACACTGAAATGGCGCGGACCGCTTATGCGGTGCTCACCAAGAGGCTGGCGGTTGAAAATGCCTATGGCATTTTCAACCGCCTCTATCCGCGCCTGCCGGGAGCCAGCGCAGCCAGTCTAGCACAGTTAAATCTTGCTGCGCAGTCGGGCAATGACCGCGGCTATGCTCCGGCGATCTGGGATTTTGGTGAGGGGTCAGATCGCGGCGGGACACCCGTTCAGCTGGACAAAGACAGCGTCGGTATCGAGTTTTCGCAGCATCGGGGACGGTAGGCATAGCGGGTCAAAAGCTTATCAGCCGAGGGCAGCACACAGCGTTACGGTGGACTGTTGTCGATCGGACGGCCAATCCGGATGCTAACGCACGTTGGGTCGCGACGTGTGTCGGTGCCGACGGGGACGGCGCGGCGATATCCTCTACCAATTTGGTGGGCGCTGTCGAACTGGGCCGCCCGATGCAGATGCCGCTGCCGACCGATTGCCCGATGATCCGGTTGGATTTTCGCTTTGCTGGCGGGACGGGGACCCAGCCATCTTCGCTCATCGTTGGCAACATGTCGCTGGTATCGGCCCCGCGATCCGCTCGTCCCTAATCTTGCCGCTGACCTGCCTGATGGCGGACCAGTATAGACCCTGACAACGGAAGAACGGGAACAGCCGCGGGTGGTATTGCGCAACACCTTCTACAATTTGCTCGGTCTTGGCCTGCCGCTGCTCGTTGCGCTTTTTGCGATACCAGTGCTGATCGACAGCCTTGGTTCGGCGAATTTTGGAATTCTGACAATCATCTGGGCTGTGGTCAGCTATTTCGGATTGTTCGATCTGGGGCTTGGCCGCGCCGTAACCCAGCAGATCGCCGCCACCATGGCGGCTGATCAGGGCGCCCGGATCGGTGGAATCGTCGGCACCGCTTCCCTGCTGATGCTTGGCCTTGGCATTTCAGTGGCGCGGCGATGGCGCTGGCGGCGCCCTGGATCGCCGACAAACTGGCTGCGCCAGACGATGTCGCAGAGGTATCAAATGCTTTTTACTGGATGGCGGCAGCAATGCCCGCAATCGTGCTGACGTCGGGCTATCGCGGTATATTGGAAGCGATGGGCCGCTTTGGAGTGGTCAACCTGATCCGGTTTCCGATGGGTGTGTTCACTTTTGCAGGACCGCTGGCAGTGATCTGGACGGGCCATACAAGTCTCGACCTGATCACAGCCGTGCTCGGCGTTGGCAGGGTTGTAGCGTGCGCCGTGCATGGTTTGTTTGCTCTGCGCGCGGTGCCGGGACTGATCGGTCATGGCCGTGTCGACCAGGCGCTTCTGCGCCCGCTATTGGGAATGGGGGGCTGGTTGTCGGTCAGCAACATCGTAGCCCCGCTGATGAATTATATCGACCGCTTCATGCTGGGCTTTCTAGTGTCTGCGACGGCGGTGGCCTTTTATGCCACGCCTCAAGAGCTAATCCTGCGCATCGGCATCATTCCAGGCGCGCTGGCCGCCGTATTATTTCCGCTGTTTGCGGCGAGCAGCGCGGATGCAGAGCAGGCTCGGAATGCGGGGCTCTATGTGCGACGCTATTCGCTGCTGATTTTCGTCATAATGCTGCCGATCACGATCGGGCTGCTTATCTTTGCCCATCCGGTACTGGCGCTGTGGATATCGCCGGACTTTGCCCAGGAGGCCGCCCTGACCCTGCAGATCATGGCGGTCGCAGCCTTGGCCAGCGGCCTTGCTCAAGTGCCCTATACGATGCTTCAGGGCCAGGGTCGCGCCGACATCACCGGCAAATTGCATCTGGCCGAATTTCCGCTGTATGTGGCCTTGCTCTATCTTCTCGTCCTGCACTATGGCGCTGTCGGTGCGGCTTGGGCTTGGCTGTTGCGGATAGTTGTCGATCTGTTGGCTCTCTATTGGCTGTGTTCGCAACAGCTCACCACACGCCAGATCATTGGAGCGACACGATGAAGTCCGTGGCTATCATGATGTCGGTTTACAATGGTGAGCGATATTTGCCCGAACAGATCGCAAGTATCTTGGCGCAAACGAATGTGGATATCACGCTGTACATCCGCGACGATGGATCTGACGCTCCTACTATCGATCTGTTGAAAACGTACGCGTTGCAACACGATAATATCCATGTTTTTTATGGTCCTAATCTCGGTATTCGCGACAGCTTTATGAAACTGCTGAGTGACGTCCCTTTGTCGCATGACTATTACGGGTTTTCGGATGCGGACGATGTATTTCTGTGTGACAAATACGACCGTGCGATAAAGGTTATGGGCAAGGCCAGAATTTCTGGGCCCTTAGCATATTGCAGCCAGATCACTTTGGTTAATGAAAAGCTCAACAAGATTGGTGCCGGAGGTCCGTTGCACCGTCCGATTGAATTCGGAAACGCTGTTGTAGAGTGCCGTATGTCGGGCGCAACGGCCGTGTTCAACAAGGAATTGATCGAAATTGCGCAATCGTTAAGCGCCGCTCAAGCTGTATTGCACGATGCTTGGATGAACTTGGTGGCCACCGCGTTCGGAACGGTTTTGTTTGATGACGAATCGCGCATTTTATATCGGCAACACGGCCGTAATGCAGATGGTGGCCGTCGATCCCGGGGGCAGCTGTGGCGTGAGCGGCTGGGCCGAGCGGCATTGTTCGGCAAATATGCTGCACAGGCGGAAAGCTTTCGAAGTCAAGTTGCTCAACGGCTCAGCCTTGATAAGCTTCAAGTATTGGGACGCATGCAGGCATATGAGGCGGGGACTTTGCCCGGATATCGGATGATATTTGACAAAGAAATTTTTTATCAACGCGCTTCCAGCAAGGTTCTAACCGCTTTCGCGCTGGTCAGGCGGAAAACATGAACCTTTACCTGTCTCGGATATTTTCCATCGTGATTGTTCTATTTTCCATATACTCATTTAGTAATGCAGAAATCGATTTTTCCTATGACTATGCTGCATATATTTATTATGGAGATGCGATATCTAATTTAGATATAAATTATATGAATAAAAGTGTTGTCTCGTTTTTTCCTTTTCCTTACGTATTGATACCTCCATTTGCTCAGTTTGAATACGGATTTGTCATAGTTTATTTCGGCCTAGCTTATTTGGGTCTTTCGGCAGCGGCAATATATCTAATAGTCGGGACATCTTCGATCGCAATACGCGCATTCGTTATTGAAAAGGCAAAAGCAGGATTAATATTGAACTTCTTTACATCATTGTCATTCATAACGCTGTTTGAAGCTAATGCTATACGAGTTGGAATATCCAGTTCGCTTGTTATGTTATCGATGTATTTTATTAGCAAACGAAACAACATTACGGCTTTACTGTTGTTTATATTGGCCTTTTCGATGCATGTTCAGGCACTGATGTACGCTTTCACATTCTTATCAGGGGTGGCAGTCTATTTCATCTCTTCCGGCAGGCCGAATTTTCGTGTGTTTCTCGTTACAGTTTCGGTCGTCATGACGTCTGCGGCAATTCCTTTCATAAACTTGCCGTTTGGAACGAAAGCAGATGACTATTTGATGCGGGTTTCCCAAGCTACAGGGTTGAACATTTTATCGGGATCAAGCCTGATAATACTTTTCTTCGCATTATTATCCGTTGCGCAAGTATCCCATCAAAAGGGTTCGCATTGGAAATGGATTTGGATTGGTGCGCTATTTTCCTTTGCGCAGGCGACCCTTTTCATGATTTTGGCGCGGCGTTTTCAGACATTGGGGTCAGGCTTTGGCAGTTCGCATTTTTGATGTTCGTTATTGCTACGTTGTTCGCGATTAAGGATGGCGTCGTGGACGTCGACAAATATGTACATAATCGCGGCATGATGTACTCTATTTACATATGCAGTGCTTTGCAGGCCATCAACGTCATCATCCGCTATCCACTGTCGAACTTCTTTTATCCTCTTTTGCCGTATCAAGTGATTGAATATGTGCGGTTTTAGTCAAAATGGCGCAATTTCCAGAGTGCATTTAGTGCAACCGTCGGCCAAAAGCGTTGGCAGGCGGGCAGAGGATCGGCATTGACGCCGCGCCGTATGATCGTTTTTGCGCCCAATGTAGGGGGCGGCGGCGGGCTGGTGTTGCTGCGCGCTGTGCTAAAAACCTTGGGCTCGACACATCAGGGCCAGCCGGGATTTGTCGCGATCCTTGATGCACGCGGTCGTGAAGATATTGGGATGGATTGGCTCGTTGATGCTCGATCGCATTCCTCATTGCGATGGGTTGAGCCGACGCTGTCCGGCCGGTGGCACGCGGAGTGGCTATTGCGGCAGCTTGCGCGAGATGATGACATCGTCTTGTGTTTTCACAATCTTCCCCCAATTCTCCCCATCATGGGACGGGTGGTCTGCTTTGTCCAGAATGCTCATCTGCTCGACCTTATCCCCGCTGACGGCGTGAGTGTGCGGGTGCGGCTGCGCTCGGCTGCTGAACGCACCATTGCGCGCCTGTTCCGCCACCGCATTCACCGCTATATTGTGCAGACCCCAACCATGGCCAAAGCGCTACTCAGCGGCTTGGGTACATCGGCGGCACCCATGGATGTCCTTCCGTTCGTCGCTGATGAGCAATCTTGCGGTCCGCAATTGCGCGCGCCTCCTGCCACAGATTTTCTGTATGTCAGCGATGGCTCGGCTCATAAAAACCACCGCCGACTATTTGCCGCGTGGATTTTGCTGGCGGAGCAGGGATTGTTTCCGAAACTTGCCGTCACCCTTCACCCGCATCGTGATGCTGCGTTGCGGGCTGAGCTGGACCGGTTGACCCGGCAACACCAGCTTCGCATTGACGATCTGGGGCAGCGGCCACATGCTGAAATTCTGGCGCAGTATCGGACTGCGCGCGCGCTGATTTTTCCGAGTTATGCGGAATCCTTTGGTCTGCCTTTGGTCGAAGCGGCGGCCGCCGGTCTGCCAATTTTAGCATCCGAGCTAGACTATGTTCGCGATGTCTGTGTCCCGGTCCAAAGCTTTATCCCCTGTCACCGCGCTCAATTGCGCGGGCGGTGTGCCGCTTTCTCGATCAGCCGGCGGACATCGTCACGCCGGTGGGCGCTGACACCTTTGTAGATCATTTGGTCGCGATCGGTGGTCAGCAAGACAAGCGGCTGGCAATTGATGATTCAATCGTGCATGGCCGCGGCGTTAACGACAGCAGATCGAAACCATGACCCACAGCAAGATTTTGGTTCTTGGGGCCAGCGGCATGCTGGGTAACGCCGTTCTGCGGTATTTCGCGCAGCGTACGGACCATGAAGTGGTGGGAATCGTGCGGTCGTCCCGCTCGGCCCGTTTGCTCCCGCCGTCGGTTCAGAAGCACGTAGCCGAAAGCGGCGATGTCGAGGATGTCGACGCGCTCGTCCGCATGTTTGATCGCCACCGGCCGACGACCGTCATCAACTGCGTGGGGTTGGTGAAACAGCTGAGCGAGGCGAAAAACCCCTTGGCGGCCATACCGATTAATTCGGTCTTGCCTCATCGCCTGGCACAGCTGTGCTCGCTCGGCGGCGCGCGGCTCATCCATCTTAGCACCGACTGCGTGTTTTCGGGTGCAAGGGTGGTTATGTCGAGAGCGATCTGCCCGATGCGACCGATGTCTATGGCCGCACCAAATTGTTGGGCGAAGTCGAATATCCCCATGCGTTGACGCTGCGAACATCGATAATCGGGCACGAACTCGCTGGTCATCACAGCTTGGTTTGCTGGTTTCTGGCGCAGCAAGGCGCAGTACGCGGTTTCTCGCGTGCGATTTTCTCAGGATTTCCGACCGTAGAAATCGCCCGGATCATGACGCGCATGTTTTGGGACGTCCCGAATTGTCCGGCCTTTATCATTTGTCGGCGGCCCCGATTGATAAATATGCTCTGCTGCGCCTCATAGCGACGACATATGGCAAGGATATTCAGATCGACGAGGATATGGCGCTGGTCATCGATCGATCTCTTGATTCCAGCCGTTTCCAAGCCGCGACCGGTTTCACCCCTGACGACTGGCCCACACTGGTGCAGCGCATGCACGATTTTCGCTGAAGCTCCGCAGAGGTAACCTAATGTTCAACAACAAGACGCTTTTGATTACCGGGGGCACCGGTTCGTTTGGCAATGCCGTGTTGCGACGGTTTCTGGATTCAGACATTGCTGAAATTCGCGTGTTCAGTCGTGATGAGAAGAAGCAGGATGACATGCGCAAGGCCTATGCGCATCCCAAGCTCCGCTTCTACATTGGCGATGTTCGTGATCGGCAATCGGTCGCGGATGCGATGCACGGGGTAAATTATGTCTACCACGCAGCGGCACTCAAGCAGGTACCATCCTGCGAATTCCATCCGATGGAAGCGGTAAAGACCAATGTCATCGGCACAGAAAATGTGCTCGAAGCGGCGATCGCGGCCAAAGTGGAGCGGGTCATTTGCCTCAGCACCGACAAGGCCGTTTATCCTATCAATGCGATGGGTATTTCAAAAGCGATGATGGAAAAAGTGACGGTGGCCAAGGCGCGGCATGCAGACTCGACCGTCATTTGCACAACGCGCTATGGCAATGTCATGGCCTCGCGCGGATCGGTGATTCCGTTGTTCGTTGATCAGATTCAGTCAGGCCGGGCGATGACGGTCACCGACCCGAATATGACGCGCTTCATGATGACTTTGGACGATGCCGTTAACCTTGTGCTGTTCGCGTTCGAACGCGGAAAGCCAGGCGAAATATACGTTCAAAAAGCTCCCGCCGCGACGATTTCGACACTAATTGAGGCGCTGAAGCAGTTGCTGGGGGCGCCGAATGCCGCCGTGCAGACCATCGGAACCCGGCATGGCGAAAAACTTTACGAAGCGCTGCTCAGCCGCGAAGAAATGGCGGCAGCGGAAGATTTGGGCGACTATTATCGCGTCCCCCCTGACATGCGGGACCTGAACTACGACGTCTATTTCGAACAGGGCGATGTCCATATCACCGAAGCGGCCGAGTATCACTCGCACAACACGGCGCGGCTGGATGTTGACGGGATGAAGGCTCTGCTGTTGAAGTTGCCGTTCATCCGCTCGATCATTGCCGGTGAACAAGCGGTACTGGACACGTGAGCGTCCCTCCCAAAGCGCCTCCTCCGCGTCTGAAAGTGGTCACCTTCGTCGGGACACGCCCGGAGATCATCAGGCTTTCGCGGGTGATTCCCAAGCTCGATCGGCATTTCGAGCATTGTTTGGTGCATACCGGGCAAAATTATGATTACGAGCTCAACGAAATTTTCTTTACCGACCTTGCCATCCGGCGTCCGGATCATTTTCTGAACGCAGCCGGCGCTTCAAGCGCTGAAACCATCGGCAATGTCATTGCCTTGGCGGATAAGATTCTACGCGACATGGCGCCGGACGCCGTGCTGATTTTGGGCGACACCAACAGCTGCCTCGCGTCGATTTCGGCTAAACGACTGAGAATACCGATTTTCCATATGGAGGCCGGCAATCGGTGCTTTGATCAGCGCGTTCCAGAGGAAATCAACCGAAAGATTGTCGACCACGTCTCCGACATCAATCTCACCTACAGCGCGATCGCACGGGAAAACCTGCTGCGCGAGGGCTTGCCCCCAGATATGGTCATCTGCACGGGCAGCCCGATGCTTGAAGTTCTTCAGCATTATCGCGATCAAATCGCGGCAAGCGATATCTTGGCGCGTTTGCAGCTAACCAAAAGCGAATATTTTCTGGTGAGCAGCCATCGCGAGGAAAATGTCGATAGCCGGGAAAATCTCCAAAAGATTGCGGACATCATCAACAATTTGGCGGACGAACATGATTGTCCAGTCATCCTGTCGACCCATCCCCGCACCAAGAAACGCATTGACGAGGGGGGATTGCAATTCTCCCCACGCGTCGTGCTGGCCAAGCCGTTCGGCTTCACTGATTACATTGCTCTGCAACAATCCGCGCGGGCGGTTCTGTCAGACAGCGGCACCATTACCGAAGAGGCATCCATCCTCAATTTTCCTGCATTGAATCTGCGCGAAACGCACGAACGGCATGAAGGCATGGAGGAGGCCGCCGTGATGATGGTAGGAATCAATCCCGATCGGGTTCGACAGGCGCTCGCAATATTGGCGACGCAGTCCAGCGGACCCGAACGCACAATGCGCCTTGCCCGCGACTATGATGTACCGAATGTGTCCGACAAGGTAGTTCGCATCATTACCAGTTATGTCGATTATGTGAGAACCGTGGTCTGGCGCGACCGCCCCTGCGTGACCAGCATTGTGTGAACAACGGGCTTGAACGATGATTGTGATAACCGGGGCGAGTGGGTTTATCGGACAGCAGCTCGTCGAGCAGCTGAAATGTAAATCTGTCATGCCGTTGCTGCTCGTTTCGCGGGATCGAGCGGCATTGGCGCGGCAGTTTCCAGATGCAGAGGTCACCGACTATGCCGGGCTTGCAACGCAGGATTTACGTAACGCCCATATTCTTCATTTGGCCGCGCGAAACAATGATGCCGGCGGCGATGCCGCAGCCTTTGCTGCCGCAAATGTGGATCATTTGATCGCGACGGCGCGAACAGCAAGGGCGGCTGGCGCTGCAAAATTTTCAATTTCCTGTTCGACCCATGCGCTCAACCCCGATCCCGACGATCTCTATGGGCTCAGCAAGCGAGATGGTGCCCAACGACTGGCGGCGATGTGGCCGGCGGGTGCCGTAAACCTGTACTTGCCCGCCGTGGTCGGTAAGCAGTTTCAGGGGCGACTGGCGCTGTTGAACCGATTGCCTAGCTTTTGTCGATCGGTCGTTCTTGGGCCGTTGCGCCAGGTTAAACCCGTTATTGCGGTCGATCAGCTTGTTAATCGAGTGGTGGAATTGATGACGGACACGGTGTCTGCGCACAATGATCATCAATGGGCCGAGGTGTATTTGGCGGATCCGGTGCCGACCGCCGGTCTTTATGCTTTTGCCAAACGGACCATAGACTTGTCCGCCTGTGCAGCCATCGCACTGCTTCTCGGATGGGCGATGCTGGTGATTGCCGCGCTCGTGCGACTAGACAGCAAAGGGGCGGCGATTTTCGCCCAAGCGCGGGTGGGGCGGAACGGTCGTGTCTTTACCTGCTACAAGTTCAGAACCATGTCGTTGGGAACGACGCAGGTCGCGACACACGAGGTCAGCGCTTCATCCATTACACGCATCGGTGCTGTTTTACGTCGTACGAAGCTCGATGAACTCCCGCAAATCGCCAATGTGTTTATGAACCAGATGAGCTTGGTTGGTCCGCGGCCGTGCCTTCCTGTGCAAAGCGAATTGGTAGCGCTGCGTAAGAGGCGTGAAGTATTGCAGTTGAAGCCTGGCATTACGGGACTGGCTCAGATCAACAACGTCGATATGAGCGATCCCGCGCGGCTTGCGGCTTGGGATAGTCGTTATGCAGCATATCGAACGCTTTTGCTGGATTGCATCATCCTGCTGAGAACTGTTTCCGGGCGCGGAGCAGGTGATCGTGTGCGGCTGGCATCAAATCTGCCAAACGACTAACCGCTGCCATGCCGTCATTGTCTGGAGCACGGGCTTGGATATCTTATTTCTATCTCAATATTTTCACCCCGAACAATTTTTGAACAATCATATCGCGCGCGAGTTGGTTGAACAGGGACATGGTGTAAATGTTGTATGCTGTGTGCCAAATTATCCCGCCGGTCGTTTCGCTGACGGTTATTCGAATTTTAAACGTAAACGTGAGAATTGGCACGGCGTAAACATACATCGGGTTTTTACTATCCCGAGGGGGCGTTCCGCCATCCAGTTGGTTGCCAATTATCTTACCTACCCAATCGCAGCAAGCTGGCGCATATCGCGATTGGGCCGCAAGCGCGGTGAGATCAGCTTTGTTTCCATGCCGTCACCGCTGTTCCAGGCAATTGCCGGCATTTTCGCCAAAAAGCTTTGGCGAATTCCCAGCGTTTACTGGGTCCAGGATATATGGCCTGACAGCGCGATTATCACACTTGGCATCCGCAATCGGCTGGTGGTTGCGACGCTAAACGCCGTTTGCGGCTGGATATATCGGCAGGCGGACTTGGTCATGGTGCAGAGCGACGGCTTTCACCCCAAGATCGCCGAATTTGGCGTTGCACCGGACAAAATTGTCACGCTGCCAAACAGCGCAAGCGCCATGTTCCGTCCGTTGACTGCCGCCGAGATTCCAGCGGAAATCCGGTCGCTGATACCACCGGACCGCCGCGTCATTATGTTCGCAGGAAATATTGGCGAGAGCCAAGACTTTGACACGATCATCGACGGAGCAAAGTTGCTGGGCGATGACAACAGCATGCTGTTCGTCATTGTTGGAAGCGGGCGCGACGAAGATCGAGTGCGGCAAAGGGTTAAGTCGGAAGGCCTCGATGAGCGCTTTCTCTTTTTGGGGCGTCACCCCGAAGCCGCTATGCCGGCTCTCTTCGCATGTGCGGACGCAATGTTGGTCAGCTTGCGCGATGAGCAAATCTTCCGACTTACGATCCCTAGCAAAGTGCAGGCTTATATGGCGTGCGGAAAACCGATCTTGGCTAGTCTTGCCGGGCAGGGTGCTGCGGTTGTTGCTGGGGCGGGGGCCGGGTTGACATCGCTGCCCGGCGATAAGCAATCGTTCTGCAAGATGATTCAGGCAATGTCTGAAATGTCGGACGCGGACTTAACGAAAATGGGAGCCAATGCGCGTCACGCATATGTCGAGCAATTTGCGCTCGATGCGGTTTTGGCAAAACTGATCGCCCATTGCGAAAATATTCTGTCACAACGGGGGTGAATTGCGGCTTCGCGGGCGGTCTGAAAAGCTATATGTCTACGGCGTGATCAAAATGTCAGTTGATGACGCGTGTGATTGTCTATTCCGCCGACGCTCGCCGGGTGCCAGCCAAGACGCGCACAGATGCATCCCGACTATCCCGGTCGCTGTGGCAACGACAACGATCATTCAGCGTTTGTTTGCGACGCTTCATAACCCTCAGGATTGCCCGACTGCCAGCGCCAGCTGGACGCACACATTGCATCGACATCCAGCTTCGCTGTCCAGCCGAGCAGCCGTGAAGCCTTATCGGTTGCAGCGTAGTTGCACGCGACGTCCCCCAGCCTGCGCGCGACGACCTCAGCAGCGATTGGGCGGTCGGCGGCGCGGGCATAGGCTGCGACCAGCTCCTTTACCGTCGTTCCTGCTCCAGTACCGACATTGAGGGCTTCGCATCCCGTCTGGCGTTCCGCATAGCCGAGCGCAGCGATGTGTGCGGCAGCCAAGTCTTCAACATGGATATAGTCGCGCTCGCCGGTGCCGTCGCGGGTGTCATAATCATCGCCGTAAATGGCCAACTTGGCGCGTCGTCCTATTGCGACTTGGGCGATGAAAGGCATCAGATTGTTCGGAATGCCTTGCGGATCCTCGCCGATCTGTCCCGATGCATGCGCTCCCACGGGGTTGAAATAACGCAGCAGCACCGCCGAAGTGCCCAGAGTCGCAGCGGCCCAGTCGCCAATCATCGCCTCAACCATCGCTTTTGTCCGCCCATAAGGGTTGGTCGGGGCGATTGGATGCGCCTCGTCAAAGGGCAGATAGAGCGGTTCACCATAGACGGTGGCGGAGGAGGAAAAGACGATGCGGCGGCACCCCGCACGGTCCATCGCCGCCAATAGCCGCGCCGATCCGGCGACATTATTGTCGTAATAAAGCAGCGGCTTTTCGCTCGACTCTCCCACCGCCTTAAGTCCGGCAAAATGAATGACAGCGTCCGGCGCGAAGGCCGCGAGCGCTTCGCCCAAGGCATCAGCCGACCGTATATCGCCCTCGATCACCTGCACGTCCCGATTGGTCAGCGTCCGCACCCTGTCGAGCGCCGTGGGCGAGCTATTGGCGAAATTGTCAAAGACGCAGACGTCGTGTCCGGTGGTCAGCAATTGGAGAACCGTGTGGGTGCCGATATAGCCGGCGCCGCCAGTTACAAAAATGCGGCCTGTGCTTGTGGTGCTCATATCTTCTCCATTAACGGCTTTTGCGTTGCCAATCGATTAAGCTTTTTTTCCAAGGGTGGTTCCGCGCGCGTTGTCGCGCCCCGCCGCTGTTGCTATGCGCCAGGCTCATCAGATTGGGGACATACAGGTTCATGCTTACCGATGCGCAGTCAGCAGCGATCATGGCCCGGAATATCACCGTGGTGGGCACTGGCTATGTCGGCATTTCCAATGCGGTACTGCTTGCGCAGCATAATCAAGTCGTCGCGCTCGATATTGACGCGGCCAAGGTGGCCAAGCTGAATGGGCGACAGTCCCCGATCGAGGATGCGGAGGTAGAGGAGTATCTGGCCAACAAGCCGCTGAAGCTGACCGCCACAACCGATAAGACGGCCGCCTATGCCGACGCGGAATTCATCCTGGTCGCAACGCCCACCGATTATGACCCCGACACCAATTATTTCGACACGCGCAGCGTCGAAAGCGTCATTGCCGACGCGCTGACAATGGCTCCGCAGGCGCTGATTATCGTCAAATCGACGGTTCCAGTGGGCTTTACCGAACAGATGCGGGGGCAGACGGGGTCTGACGCCATCATCTTCTCACCCGAATTCCTCCGCGAGGGGCGCGCGCTGGCCGACAATCTCTATCCCTCGCGCATCGTGGTTGGCAATACTGATGCGCGCGCGGCCGAGTTTGCTGCCTTGCTGGTTCAGGGTTCGCTGAAACCCGATGCTCAAGTGTTGCTGACCGGCAATACGGAGGCAGAGGCGATCAAGCTCTTTGCCAACACATATCTGGCGATGCGGGTGGCCTTCTTCAACGAACTCGACACCTATGCCGCGACGCATGATATCGACCCGCGCCAGATCATCAACGGCGTGTGTGGTGACCCGCGCATCGGCCATTTCTATAACAACCCGTCCTTTGGCTATGGCGGCTATTGCCTGCCCAAAGATACCAAACAGATGCTCGCCAATTACCGCGACGTGCCGCAAAATTTGATCCACGCGATTGTTGAATCCAACACGACGCGCAAGGATTTCGTCGCGGCGGAGATTGTCCGCATGGCACCGCGGGTTGTGGGCATCCACCGGCTGGCGATGAAGGCCGGGTCGGATAATTTCCGCGCCAGCAGCATATTGGGCATCATGAAACGGTTAAAGGCCAAGGGGATAGAGGTGATCGTGTTTGAACCCGGCCTCAGCGACGAGCAATTGTTCCGTTCGCGCGTCATCCGCGATCTTGCGGCCTTTAAGGCAGAGGCTGATGTCATTATTGCCAATCGCATGACCGACGAAATTGCTGATGTCGCAGCCAAGGTTTATACTCGTGACCTTTTTGGCGGCGATGGTTAAGGGGCTGCCATGCGCAAAGGAATCATTCTCGCCGGAGGGTCAGGAACCCGCCTTTTCCCGCTGACCAAGGGCGTCTCCAAACAGCTGATGCCGGTGTATGACAAGCCGATGATCTATTATCCGCTGGCGACATTGATGCTGGCGGGCATTCGTGAGGTGCTGATCATCACCACGCCGCAGGACGCCCCGGCGTTTCGGGCGCTGCTGGGCGATGGCAGCGATTGGGGCATGGCGCTGTCTTATGCCCCCCAGCCGAGCCCCGACGGGCTGGCGCAAGCCTTTCACATCGGCGCCGACTTCGTGGGCTCCTCACCCAGCGCACTAATCCTGGGCGACAATATTTTTTACGGTCACGGGCTACCGGAACTGCTGGGGGCGGCGGATGACCAAGCGGACGGCGCAACCGTCTTTGCCTATCAGGTCCGCAATCCGGGCGAATATGGAGTGGTATCCTTCGATGCAGAAGGTCGCGCCGAGACCCTTGAGGAAAAGCCGCCCGTGCCGCGGTCAAACTATGCGGTGACGGGGCTTTATTTTTACGACAGCACGGTGGTCGATCGGGCCCGTGACCTTAAGCCGTCGGCGCGGGGCGAGTTGGAGATTACCGACCTCAATCGCCTCTATCTCGACGATCAGGCGCTCTCGGTGCAGATCATGGGTCGGGGTTTTGCGTGGCTCGATACCGGTACGCACGGCTCCTTGCTCGATGCTGGCACATATGTGCGGATCACCGAAGAGCGGCAGGGGCTTAAAATCTGCTGCCCCGAGGAAATTGCCTGGCGCAAGGGCTTTATTGATGATGCGGGCCTGGAGCAGATCGCCGCCCCCCTGCGCAAATCAGGCTATGGCGACTATCTGATGCGCCTGTTGGATCGCCGATGAATATTGTCGAATGCGCGATTCCGGGACCGCTGATCATCGAGCCGACAGTCTTTGGCGATGATCGCGGCTTTTTCATGGAAAGCTGGAACGCAGCGACCTTTCGTGCGGCGGGGCTTGATCTGAACTTTGTTCAAGACAATCACAGCCGATCCTCGCGCGGGGTGCTGCGCGGGCTCCACTTCCAGAATCCGGAACCGCAGGGTAAGCTGGTGCGGGTGGTGAGCGGCGCGGTTTACGATGTTGTCGTCGATCTGCGCCGATCGTCCCCTTATTTTGGCAAATGGGCCGGGGTGGAACTGTCGGCTGCGAATAAGCTCATGTTCTGGGTGCCAGAGGGTTTTGCGCACGGCTTCCTGACGCTCGAAGATGGCACGGATTTCCTCTACAAATGCACCAGCCGCTACGCGCCTGAGCATGAACATGCGCTCGCCTGGGATGATCCCGATGTCGGTGTTGATTGGCCGCTGGAAGGTATTGAACCGCAGCTGTCCGCTAAGGACATCGCTGGGACGCGCCTCGCCGATGTAAAGGCATTTGCGTGAAGGCTCTGGTTACGGGTGCAAGCGGACAGCTGGGCAAGGCGCTTGCTGCCAGCGCGTCGGATTCCGTCATTTGCATTGCGCTCGACCGCACCGGGTGTGACCTCACCGATCCGGACTCGATCAAAGCTGCTATTGCAGCGCACCGCCCCGACATTTTGATTAACGCAGCGGCCTATACTGCGGTCGACCGCGCCGAGAGCGAGGTTGATCTTGCCATGCGGATCAACGGTGAAGCGGTGCTGGTTATGCGCCGCGCGCTCGACGACTATGGGGCGCGACTGGTGCAGGTTTCGACCGATTTTGTGTTCGATGGCAGCAGCAACACCGCCTATCGCCCCGATGCACGGCGCAATCCCATGTCTGTTTACGGCCTCAGCAAGGCGGCGGGCGAAGATGCCGCGGGCGAGGATGCGTTGATCGTCCGGACGAGCTGGGTCTATGCCCCCGGCGGCAGTAATTTCGTCCGCACCATGCTCCGCCTGATGCGCGAGCGCGACGAGGTGCGGGTGGTGGCCGATCAGATCGGCGCGCCAACGCTGGCCTTGGGCCTAGCCGAGACAATCTGGTCGCTGGTAGGGAAGGGGGCCACCGGCAGCCGTATCACCACCGCGATGCCGGAGTGGCAAGTTGGTACGACTTCGCCATAGCAATTCAAGAAGAAGCGCTGGCGCTGGGTCTGCTCGAACGCGAAGTTCCGGTGCGCCCCATCCCGGCAAGCGCCTATCCCGTTCCGGCACGGCGTCCCGCCTTTTCCCTGCTCGACGACAGCGCGACCTGCGCGCTACTGGGCGATGCGCCGCCGCACTGGCGCGCCAATCTTCGCCGCATGCTCAAAGAGGAAATGATGCTTGGCTAATCTACTTGTCACCGGCGGTGCCGGCTTTATCGGCGGCAATTTCATGCATTATTGGCGTGCGCGGCATCCCGGCGATACGCTGGTCGTGCTTGATGCGCTGACCTATGCTGGCAACCGTGCGACCATCGCCGATGTGCCGGGCGTTGAACTGGTTGTCGGCAATATCTGCGACACAGCACTGGTCGAAAGCCTGCTGCGCGAGCACGATATCGACACGCTGGTCCATTTTGCTGCTGAAAGCCATGTCGATCGCTCGATCAGCGCACCCGATGCCTTTATCGAGACCAATGTGGTCGGCACCCATAGCCTGCTGAAAGCTGCCCGCGCGGTGTGGCTCGAAGGGTCAGGTCAGCCGCACCGCTTCCATCACGTGTCGACGGACGAGGTTTATGGCTCGCTCGGCCCCGATGATCCGGCGTTCAGCGAAACCACGGCCTACTCCCCTAACTCGCCTTATTCGGCGTCAAAGGCGGCGTCGGACCACCTCGTTCGTGCCTACCACCATACGTTCGGTCTTAATGTCACGACCAGCAATTGTTCGAACAATTATGGGCCGTATCAATTCCCCGAAAAGCTGATCCCCTTGTTCCTGATCAATGCGCTGTCGGGCAAAGCGCTGCCGATTTACGGCGACGGCATGAATATCCGCGACTGGCTGCATGTCGAGGATCATTGCCGCGGGATCGAAGCGGTTATCAAAGGCGGCGTAGCGGGTGAAACCTATAACATCGGCGGCGGACAGGAGCTGCCTAATCTGATGGTGATTGAGGAAATCTGCCGCGGCGTCGATGCGGCCTTCGCTGCCGATCCGGGCCTTGCCCAACGCTACCCCGATGCCCCCGCCGCCAAGGGTCAGCCAACGGACAGCCTGAAAAGCTTCGTTGAGGACCGCAAGGGCCACGACCGCCGCTATGCGATTGATGAAAGCAAATCGCGCGGCGAACTCGGCTATGCCCCAACGCGCGATTTCGCCGAGGGCTTCGCGCAAACGCTCGCTTGGTATCTGGCCAATGAGGGCTGGTGGCGACCGTTGATGAAGTGAGTGCGTCGGTGCGTCCTAGCCACCCTTGCGCGCGCCAACTTTCGCAATCGCCCATGGGGTGAAATTCTCGCGGGCTTTCAGCACCCTTTGCACGGAAAGACGATAGCCTTCTGCTGTTTCATCGAGCGATATGGCGGGCCATTCCGACTGATGCAGCGCAATGGCGGTGCGCATTGCCGACAGCCGCTTGCGATATTCATCGTAGAACTCGGCATCGGCGCTCTGACCAAGCGTGGCTCGGCCAGCTTCGCCCAATATGCCGATCTGTTTCGACAATTCGCGGCGCAGTGCCACGGTTTCGGCTTTGCGGGCGTTATCCTGACGCGTCGCCATATGGGCCAACCGGGTTTGGATCTGCTCCAATATCTGCAGCTCGCGCAGCAAGGCGTCATAGTCGGACATGGGGGAGGCCCTTTCTGGAGCGTGATGAGCAGAAGTTTGTGCATCGTGACGGAGCCGATTTTGGCCGAGCGCGAGGAGCGAGGAGTGAGCCATGCCGCAGCATAGGGAGCGACGAGCGACGCTGCGCTCGGCCAAAATCGGCCCGCCCCTTGGGGTTGCGGCTGGAAGCCCCCCGGACATCGTTGCGGTGCTTGGACGGGCGACCCAGCCCGCCCGGC